>CAKTCH010000124.1 GCA_934538895.1 uncultured Alphaproteobacteria bacterium | reverse complement strand
ATATTGGGCGGGATCGTCGGCGTCGAATTCGGCGTGCGCGCGGGGCGGCGAGTCAGCGGCGTTCATGCGCGCTTCACTCTGGCGCTGATTTTGCTGGCGGTGAGTTACCGGATTGGCAGCGGCCTGCTGGTGGAGCCGCAGGACCTTTATGAAACGGTGATGAGATGAGCAGGAGATTATGGCTTGTCATCGTGGGTATTATGCTGATAACCGGCAGCGCGGCGGCGTTTGCGCAAACGGCTATCACGGGCCGCAATCTGGTGGTCGATCTGGCAGCCAACCATGTGGATATCAGTATCGGCTTCAACGGGGCCGATCTGGTTTTGTTCGGAGTCAAGAACAGGCCCGGACAACTGGCCGTTATCGTGCGCGGGCCGGGGCAGGATACCGTTGTCAGACGCAAAAGCAGGGCGTTAGGCGTGTGGGTCAATACAACCGCGGTTGAGTTCCTGAATGTGCCTGTATATTACGATTTTGCTGTAAGCGTTCCCGAAAGCGCGCTGGCGGCCCCTGAAATATTGCGAAAGCATGATATCGGCCTTGATGCGCTGGATATTCGCGTTGAACGGAACGAAAATCCGCAGGTGCTGGACAGTTTTCATGAAGCGTTGATACGTCACCGTCAGGCGGGCGGCCATTTCCCGATGACGCCGAAGCCCGTGACCTTTATCAGCGATGATTTTTTCCGCGTGAATTTCCATGTTCCGGCAGATGTGCCGACCGGAACTTATATCGTTGAAACTTTACTATTCGATAAAGGCGCCGTGGTGGATCGCCGGGAAACGCGCTTGCGTGTGGCGCAGGCTGGTTTCAGCGCGGACGTCCATAACTTCGCATACAATAGCGGGTTTTTATACGGGCTGGTCGCGGCGGGACTGGCACTGCTATCGGGCGCTGGGGCGCATCTCTTCTTCAGGCGCCCGGTGTGAATTCCCGAATACCGTGCTGTATTTTCATGCTTTCTTGATACAGCTTCGTTGTCAGTGCCGACAGGGCATGACCACTCAGCTTGAAAAGTGTCTGTAACTGGTCAGCATCCAGCGACGGTTTTTGCCCTTTTTCCGGTTGTGCCAGGTTCATGCTGACGCTGATTACCGATACGCTATTGTCGTCGGCGCTGTTTGTAAATGCCGACGTTGCACGCGTTGTAAAAGGATCAAACTCGATAACGCCCACCAATTGCGCATTGTCGGCCTTCTTTGCATAAAAGGTTTTTTTATGATTCTCTGGGGAAACTGCGGCTTCGAAACGCAGGCCCATTCTTGTTGCGGCGTCTGTGAGAATATTACTAAGCGCGGAGTCCAGCTCCACCTTGTTTCCCGAGGTTTCGTTTTCTGACGTCATGGATACACCCTCCTGACTTTTTCTTATGGAAGCATCGTAGGGAAGTTTTATGGTTATGTCAACATTTGTTGATTTTTGGCTTTCAACCGCCTAAATATCTCTTTGCGAAGGAGTTTTCTCATGTTTATCCAGACGGAACAGACCCCCAATCCTGCAACTATCAAGTTCATTCCCGGCCAGCCCGTGATGGCGCAGGGCAGCGCCGAATTTCGTGAGGCCGACAAGGCCGGACGCTCGCCGCTGGCCATGCGCCTCTTCCGGATCGATGGCGTGTCGTCGGTGTTTCTGGCGGCGGATTTCGTATCCGTGACGCGTGATGATAACAGCGACTGGTCGTTCCTGAAGCCACAAATTCTGGCGGCGATCATGGAGCACTACCTGAGCGGCTTGCCGGTGATCGAAGGGGCGCCGGAAGAAGTCGATCACGGCATCCAGAGCGAACTGGTTTTGCAAATCCGCGAACTGCTCGATACCCGCATCCGTCCGGCGGTGGCGCGCGACGGCGGCGATATCGATTTCGTGAAATTCGAGGATGGCGTCGTCTGGCTGCACATGAAGGGCGCTTGCGCCGGTTGCCCGAGTTCTACCGCCACGCTGAAACACGGCATCGAAAACATGCTGAAACATTATGTGCCGGAAGTCAAAGCCGTGGCGCAGTATGTCGCCTGATAAGCCTTATTCGATACTGGATTCCAACTCGTCCGGCAAGTTGGATTCGATGCCGCTATCGTCGTTCGCGGCGGGTTCGTAGTCGTCGTAATTGACGGGCATGGTCAGCAACATGCCGTACCAGCGCCAGCGCGGCTGGTCCGTGGCTTCGTCTATCGGGCCGGGCATTGTGCAGTTGATGCGTCCGCGCTCGTCGTCAAACGGTTTTTCCAGCCTGATTTCGATGCGTGTATCGCTGAGGGTTTGCAGTTTTGCTTTTTCCGCACTGGATGAGAAACAGGACAATAATTTTACCTGATTTTTCAGTTTCTCATCGATGGTGAAACCGATTTCGGGTGTGGCATCCCTGATATAGGGATCTTGCGGCGATACGTCCTGCGCCGGCAAGGGCAGCGCCATCGCGGTCATGCGGAAACGCTCGATATCGCCGTAAGGCGCGGTCATGGAAAAACGCGGCAGCGCGAATATATCCGCCCCGGCATAGGCGACACCGGATTGCTGGCTGAAAGCGGCTTCGAAGCCCTGACGTTCCACGATCTGCTTGTAGGCAAGGCTGTATTCGCCATAGGGGTAGGCGAACAGCCGGGCTTCCTGTCCCAGCTCCTTGCGGTAGCGGGCGAGGGCCTTATTGATCTGGCGGGCGATTTCGGCCTGATCTCTGGTGTAAAGCTTTTGGTACGTGGCGGGGTGCAGTCCGGCGGTGACAAGATCGCTGCGCATCAGGCGACGGAGATCATCCCAGCGCAGGCTGTCCGAGGCGTTATTATCCAGCGCGTCCGTGGCGATAAAGATCGTGAAGGGCAGCCCGGCTTTTAACAGGATCGGCGCCGCGTAATTCAGTGTGTTGCGGTGGGCGCCGTCGAAGGTCAGGCCGATCGTGGGGTCGGGCAGTTTCTCGCCAGCCTTGATGGCCTCGATAATCCGGGACAGCGGCAGGACGTTGTAATTGCCCGATTTCAGCTCTTTGACATGCGCCTCGAATTGCGCCTTGTCGAGATTGGCAGAGGAAGCGAGATCGTCGCCGATATGGTGATAGGTGAAGATGACGGCGGATTGGTCATCCAGCGGAATGTGGTTTTGTGCTTCCGAGGGTACGCACCACAGAGCCATCGTCGTAGCGGCTATAAGCGCCGGCAGGCGCAAGCTCCTGTCTATATGTGTCGTGTTTAGGTGCATAGTGGGCGGTAGTATAGTTTTTTATGGATAAAAAGTATCTTCTTTTATATCCAAAAATCGTGGCGGATTCTTGACCTTTGCGCGGAAGGGCTTAAATTCAAAGGGTTAGCGAATTTATCCCCACTATTAATGCACAGGAAAAGGCTTTTATGTCCGGCGTAAGTAAAATTCTCGATGACCGTTCTCTGGATACATTGTTTCGCGAGGGACGTTCCTTTTCGAAATGGCAGGGCAAGGATGTCAGTGAAATTCTGATCAAAGCGGTTTACGACCTGATGAAATTCGGGCCGACCGAAGCCAATAGCTGCCCCGCGCGTTTCGTGTTTGTGAAGAGTGACGAGGCGAAGGAAAGGCTTAAGCTGCATCTCGATGCTGGAAACGTCGAGAAGGTCATGACAGCACCGTTGACTGCGATCATCGCACAGGACATGAAATTTTACGATCAAATGGGCAAGCTGTTTCCTCATGCGCCGGGCGCGCGCGACTGGTTTGCGGGCAACGATGAGAAGATACGTCTGGTAACGCTGCGCAATAGCAGCCTGCAAGCAGCTTACCTGATGCTGGCGGCGCGCGCGCTGGGGCTGGATTGCGGGCCGATGTCGGGGTTTAAAGCCGACGGCATCAATCAGGAATTCTTTCCCGACGGCCAGTACAAGGTGAATTTTATCTGCGCGATCGGTTACGGTGAAACATCGTCGTTATTTCCGCGCAATCCGCGTTTGCGCTTTGACGAGGCGTGCGAAATCATCTGATGCGTGTGCTGGCCCTCGATACCGCCATGAACGGCTGCACCGCCGGGGTGCTGGATACTGAAAGCGGCCTGTGCGTGGCGGCGTCGGAGCGGATGAGTCGCGGTCATGCCGAAAAACTGGTGCCATTGATCCAGTCGGTTCTGACGCAGGCACGACTCGATTTTTCCGATCTTGGGCTGATCTGCACCACGGTAGGGCCGGGGGCTTTCACCGGCTTGCGTATAGGTTTGTCTACAGCGCGCGCGCTGGGGCTGGCGCTGAACATCCCGGTGACGGGCGTTACCACGCTCAACGTCCTGGCGTCCGCTTATTTTGCTGAACACAGAACCGATAAGAATCTGCTGGTACTGATCGAAACCAAGCGTACGGATTTTTACGGACAGCTTTTCGATGCGGAAGGTTGCGCCCTTTGCGAACCTTTTGCGCTGCCCGCTGAAACGATTATCAATGCCTGTCTCGATAAAGCGGCGGTGCTGATCGGCGATGCATCGGTACGTTTCCTGTCCTTGTTGCACGATCGTCAGAAAAGCGCGGTTGAAGCCGTCGATGGATTTGAAATTCCCGACCCGGCTTTTATCGCGCGTATCGGCTATGCCTTGCGGAAAAGCGGCGATAACGACTCCGTGGCCGAACCGCTTTATTTGCGCAGTGCCGATGTCAGCCAGTCGAAACGCGCGCAAAGGATTATTGAGGATTGACGGTATGAGACCAAGCTGCGCTACTACTTGCCCTTTACTTGTTATTTATGTTTTAATCTCATAATATTGAAGTAATTCACGGGAATGGAAAGTAATCATGGCCGATACTGAAAATGACAATCTGCTGACGCTGACTTCTAATATCGTCTCGGCCCATCTGGCGCATAATTCCGTGAGCACCGAAGAAATTCCGGCATTGATCCGCAAGATTTACAGCACGCTGGCGAATGTCAATCAGGAGGGCGGCATCATGACGTCCGAGCGTCCGCAACCGGCGGTGCCGATCAAGAAATCCATTCATGCCGATTACATCGTCTGCCTTGAGGACGGTAAAAAACTCAAGATGCTGAAACGTCATCTCAAGACGGCTTACAACATGACGCCGGAACAGTATCGCGAGCGCTGGGGCCTGCCTGCCGATTATCCGATGGTGGCGCCGAATTACGCGACCCAGCGGAGCAAGCTAGCGAAAGATATCGGATTGGGCAAAGCCAGCCGCAAGAAGGTTTGATCCGCCATCGTAAACCCTGAAGCTCTCCGCAATGACTCCGGGGACTAACGGCTCAGCTCTTTACTACGCGCGGTGGCGGCGGCGATCGCCTTATCAAATAAACTTTGCATTCCTGACGGTGACATCAGTATCTCAAGCGCGGCGGCGGTCGTGCCGCCGGGGCTGGTGACGTTCTTGCGTAATGTTTCCGCCGGT
>CAKTCH010000123.1 GCA_934538895.1 uncultured Alphaproteobacteria bacterium | reverse complement strand
GCCCATGAGGTCGAAAGCAGGACATAACCGAAAAAAACGCACATCAGGATCGAAGTCGCGCTTACCGGGAATGTAAGTACCTGCGCGCGAAAACCGCGCGCCACCGCCAGCAGCACAGCCAAAAACGGGCAGATTATCGCCGGGCCGTAGCGCAGATCGTCAGAACCATAGGTAAAGACGGCGCTCAGCAGGCCGGTCGCGATCAAAAGCGCGAACAGTCCTTCCACCTTGTGGTCGTTGAGAAAACGCAGGATGAAAATGATAAGCCTCCGCACGGATCATGTGCAGAGGCTATTCTAGCAACGTAAAACGGGAATATGAATCCCTAATCGCCTATTCCATGCCGATCGCGGCTTTATAGGTTTCCAGAAGCATTTCAGCCTCGCGGCGCTTGTCGAGTTCGATCTTGCGCAGGCGGATAATCTGGCGGATGACTTTCACGTCAAAGCCTGTCGCCTTCGCTTCGCCATACACTTCCTTGATATCTTCCGCCAGCGCCGCTTTCTCTTCCTCCAGACGCTCGACGCGTTCGATAATCGATTTCAGGCGCGACGCTGTCGCTTTATCGACATTTTCGGCGGTGGAATGGGCAACGGATTCATTGATGCGGACTGCGGCTGTCATGGCTCACCTTTTCGGGCACGTTCAACAAGATCCGCAAAATACGTGCGCTCCTTTTCCGGATCATAGGGGGTCTGAAGGCCCTCATAATACGTTCTCATCGGCGGATCTTCCAGTGCTTCCTGTAATCCATCCGCAAGAAGTTTCGCCCAGAAAAGAGCGTCTTTATCGTTTGAAATCATGTCGTTACGGTATTCGACCATGGTATGCGGCAAACGGCGCAGCCCCGCATGGCGGTTGACCGCGCCGCCACGGACGATCCGGTGGTCGTAAGGTTCGTTATCCCCGACCCTGTAACCAAGCCGCCGGAAATAAGCGATCAGCGCCCGCGAAAGGCGGCTGTCGTCCGCATGGAGGAACGCGATCTCCCAGGGCCGGGGGAAATTGAAGAATTTGGGCGTAAAGCTGTGAACCGACACCACGACCGGCACCGTGCCCGCCGCCACGGCGCGGTCGAGGATACCGCCGAGCGCCTGATGATAGGGTTCATAAATCTCGCGGATGCGCCGCGCCTTGTCCACGCCGGAAATATCGATATTGCCGGGCACGGGCTTGCCTTCGCCGTGCGGCGCGAACGTCGTCGGGTGATCGACCGCCCGGTTCAGGTCCACTACCAGGCGGGAATAATTGCCGAGAATGGCCGGCGCGTTCAGCAGCGCCGACAGATAACGCGTCACATCGCGCACGCCGATATCGACGGCGTAATGGCGTTTATAATCCTCGGGCGCCATGCCAAGAAGCCCGAGTCGGCGCGGTACGATATCGCCCGCATGTTCGCATGTCAGGACAATGCGGTTATCACCCGCGGCATTCAGTATGTCATATGCGGGCGGTTCGCCCGGCTCAATCAGGGGCAGGGATTCGTTCATGGTTCTGCTACGGCGCCGTTACGGGCAGGAATTCCATGGTTTCGATCATGACCCCTTCGTCACCCCCCTGTTCCACGCGCCCGATTTGCGTGCGCACGTTGATGCGCTGGCTTTTAGGCTGGATGCCGGTATAGTCGTTGACGCCGCGCGGCATGAAAGAGATGGTGACAGGCGTTTCCATCAGCCAGCGATAGCGGCCCTGGATCGCGCCCTGATTCAGCACGCGGGAAGCGTCGGTCACGAAAGCCCGCATCACCAGATCGTTGCTTTTCAAAGCCTCCAGCAGATTATCCTTGGCCATGAAGGCCCGGAACGCTTCCTGCGCGTAAGGCGTCAGAACCTTGCCCCGCTCGCTCATATGCGCGTCATAGCGTAGCGGATCGAAATCGAGCGATTCGGAAATCGCCTTCGAAGCCCACGCCGCGACCTGAGTGGACTGGCGGTGCGGCAAATCCAGCGCTACCGTGCTGGGTTGCGGGCTGGACGGCGCATAATCGACCTTCGCCGCCGGCGTTCCCTGCGCCGCCGCATCGGCCGGCCTGTACTCATCGCCCTGCTGGTCGGGTTGCCCCAATACGGGCGCGCTGTTCTGGAACGGCGCCATCGTGCCGCCCTGCGCCGGTACCGAGTCAGGTATTTCATCTTCGAACAGGAAGGGAAAAATCTGCTCAAGCAGGCCCTTGGCCTGCACCGGCGCGCTAAAACAACCCATGACGGCGACAACGCTTATAGCGGCCGCAACTTTCCTGAATTCAGTCATCTTTCTTCCTGTCTTTTTTAAAAAAGGAAAACGCTCTGGCCTTCCCGACGATTTTACCGACGCTCATGACGCCTTCGATGCGGCGATCGAGGAACGCTTCCGTATCCTGCATCCCGTTGCTGTTATCGTCGAACCATGCCAGCGTCGTCGATACCAGAACGCCGCACAGCAACGTGCGCTTGGTATAGCGGTTATAATCGGTGGACGTATCGCCCGCCCATTGCCAGATACGGTCCGCCGTGCGCCATGTGATCTTGCCGCCGCGTCCCGTGCGTGTGGGCACCATCCAGTACGCCGCCGATTGCCGCACGGCGTCGCGATACTGGTAAAGCCCGCGAAAACGCGCCATCACCGCGGCGCGCACGCGATCCCGCACGCGCAATGTTTCAGGATCGGTATCCGCCAGCCTTTCCAGCATCCAGCGATCGGCCATGTCGGCGAAATGATCGAGAACATCGGACAACCCGCCCGGAAAAACCGAGGGCGCCATCGAAGATTCATAACCGGCCTTGACGGCGGCGGCTTCGATCACACCCCACGTCCAGCCGTCGAACGGCACTTCCGGCAGCGCAGCCCTCAGGATGCCGTCACGGATATCCTGTGTCGGCGTCTGGAAAGAAAAGGGATCTGAAGGGCGTGCGCGCATGTTATCCTTTGCGTGAATGATGCTTTGTTGATATTGCAGTCATGATTATGACTTTTCAAGGGGGCTGTGCGAATCAAATGACGACGACAGGAAGAAAAAAGCCGCCCGCATCCGGAACAGCCGGTACGCGCAAGGCACCGGACGGGGAAGCGAGCGCCTTGGGGAGCCGCGTCGCCCGTTATGGCAAAGTTTCGGCCACCATGGCCGGACTGGCCGCTAAAATGGCCGGTGAGCGTTATCTGGGCCTTAAAATCGAGCGCGACACCCACGCGCAGGAATTGCTGCAATCGCTGGGAAACCTGAAAGGCCCGCTGATGAAAGTCGGCCAGATACTGGCCACCATCCCCGAAGCGCTGCCGCCGGAATACGCCGAAGCGCTGCAAAATCTGCAATCGAACGCGCCGCCGATGGGCTGGTCGTTCGTGAAGCGCCGGATGAAAGCGGAACTGGGCCCCGACTGGGAAAGCAGGTTCAAATCGTTCGAGCATGAAGCCGCCGCCGCCGCCAGCCTCGGGCAGGTGCACCGCGCCGTCACGCCGGATGGCCGGAAAGTCGCCTGCAAACTGCAATACCCCGATATGCAATCGGCCATCGACGCCGATCTTAAGCAGCTCAAGCTCATTTTCTCTCTCTACGAGAAGTATGACAGCACTATATCGACGAAATTCATTCACGAAGAGCTGGCGGCGCGTCTTTACGAGGAACTGGATTACGAACGCGAAGCCCGGCACGCGAATCTATACCGCCATATGCTGAAAGACGAAAAGGGCGTGCATGTGGCGGCAGTGATGGAAGAGCTTTCGACCAGCCGCCTGCTGACCAGCGCCTGGCTCGATGGCACGAAGATCCTCGATTACAAAGCCGCGCCGCTGCCGCAGCGCAACCGCATCGCCCTGAACCTGTTCCGCGCCTGGTTCACGCCGCTTTATTATTACGGCATCATTCATGGCGACCCGCATCTCGGTAATTATACGATCCGCGAGGACGACAGCATCAACCTGCTGGATTTCGGCTGCATCCGCGTATTCCCCGCCACATTCGTCGGGGCAGTGATCGACCTCTATACGGCGCTGCGCGAGAATGATGAAGCGCGCGCCGTACAGGCCTTCGAAACATGGGGCTTTAAAAACCTCAGCAAGGACCAGATCGAAATCCTGACCATCTGGGCGCGCTTCCTTTACGGCCCGATGCTGGAAGACAGGGTACGCACCATCGGCGAAGCCAAAAACGGCCCCTATGGCCGCGAGATCGCCCGCGAAGTGCACATGAAGCTAAAGGAAGCGGGCGGCGTGACCGTGCCGCGCGAATTCGTCTTCATGGACCGCGCCGCGCTGGGCCTGGGCTCGGTGTTCATCCACCTGCAGGCCGAAGTGAACTGGTATGAAATTTTCAACGAACTGATCGGCGACTTTGACACGCAGGCGCTGGCCAGGCGCCAGAAGGATGTGCTGAAAACATTCGACCTGCTGGATCAATAGAAAATCAGGATGCCGCGATTTCAAAAAAAACCGTCTTGCCGTGGCCATGGCGGCTACAAACGCGCATCGCCGCATTCCTGGTCACGCTGGCATCACGCGGCACGAGGATCGTGCGTACGGTCTGGTCATGGAAGGCGTCTTCAAGGCCGGAAGCGGTATAAACCTTGCGCACGTTTTCATCGTCCGCCAGGGTCCGCGCTTCCCATCCGCTTTTGACTTCGAAAAAGAAACTGGCGCCGGCGCGTTGTGGCTCACGCGCGGGAATAAGCGCCGTTTCACGGCGGCGCGATATCATCTGCCGTAATTCGTCGGGGGCTTCGTCTGGCCCTTCCTGTGCGCGAGGATCGGTTTTCATATCCTTGTTCTTGCAGCCGCCGCCATTGTCTGGTGCCATCCTGCCGTCAGAAGCTATCCCTGTTTCCCCATGCTGGCCGCCTGAAAACCGCGGCAAGCCATTCCACGGAATTTTATATCACACAAACGCCGCATAAAAAAGCAAACGTAGCGTAACGAAATTGTAAATCTTATAAAAATACAATATTTTTTCATATCGCAGATACGCTTTTGCAATATGCGTCGTACCCTCCTCCGGGAACCCGGTCACCCTGCAAGCGTTGGTGAAGACAGCGTGTTTCTTGGGATGGCCACGGGGATGACATGACAGAGACAGCCTTTCATTTATTGATTAATGCGGACTCGGCTACAGCCCATGCACTGGGCCGTGAAAAGATCGAGACTCTCGTCAGCGAAAGCGCTCTCAATCTGATTTCCTTCGATTACCTGCCAGCGGAGAACTTCAACGAACGCCTCGCGGCCCTGCTCGACAGCCCTTTCCCGCTTCTGATCGGCGGCGGCGACGGCACGATCGCCATGGCCAGCGCGCTGCACCTGCAACGCAAAAAACCTTTCGGCATCATTCCCATGGGCACGATGAATTTGCTGGCGGCGGACCTGCACTTGCCGGCCGATTTCGCGGCGTGCCTGAGCGCCTATAAAACACCCGTGACGATTA
>CAKTCH010000122.1 GCA_934538895.1 uncultured Alphaproteobacteria bacterium | reverse complement strand
TCCCCGAAGAAACGCTGAAGAAACTCGATTACCTGATCGTCAACCAGATCGAAGCCCGCCAGATCGCCGCGAAAATGAAGATACAGG
Source organism: uncultured Alphaproteobacteria bacterium (assembly GCA_934538895.1). Taxonomy (GTDB): domain Bacteria; phylum Pseudomonadota; class Alphaproteobacteria; order Micavibrionales; family Micavibrionaceae; genus Micavibrio_C. The sequence continues at coordinate 5,322 of CAKTCH010000122.1, read as the reverse complement.
TCGAAGATCATGAGAGCCACATTGCGCTCGCCCTCTCCCGGATGGGCAATCTCACATGCATCGTCACGATGGGCGAGCGCGGCTCATTCGCCGTAACGCCGGATGGGCAGGAAGTTCACGTCCCGGCCCTGAAGCTGGAAAACTTCATCGATAAAACCGGCGCGGGCGACGCCTATTGCGGCACGCTGGCGGCAGCCCTGCACGCGGGACTGCCGCTGGTCGAAGCCATGAAACGCGCCGCCGTCGCCGGGTCGCTGACCTGCATGAACAAAGGCGCGCAACCCTCCTTCCCCTATCTCGGCGATATAGAAGAAAACCTCGCCCAATTAGGCGAGGTTTCTTCAAAGCATATATAATCTATAATCGCTGGGTATTACGGCATCTGCGGCTTGGCAGGCGCTGGTGCTGGCGCCGTCACGGCTCTCTCTGCATGGGAAGCCAGTGACGCAGGCACATCAAACAGAACCTTGCCTTGTTTCGAAATGTAAGGCGCACCGTGCGGACCCGGAATTTCTGCAAGCTTGGCAACCTGAATGATCCCTGATTGATCTTCCCTGGGAGTCAGATCGAAACACACAGGTTTTACATCGTTCGGCAAAGGATAGGCGAGCACACGTTTAAATCTGTCGGCCCCCTCAATTTTCGGTGCGGCAGGATCAGTACCATAACCCCACTTGAACAGGCTTTCCATTTCAAATCCGGCATCCGCTAGGGCATTGTAAAGATCCGTAGGCGTTGACTTGTCGTAAAATACCGCGACGATTTCTTTCTGGGGGAATAGCTCGGCTATCGGACCCGCCACTTTCATAGCGCGCACCAGTTGATCCTCAAGCGCTGCTCTTTCAGCACCCGAAGCATTCTTCTGATCCATGATATTCTTCATGCTGACGTTCGAATTGACCGCGATCAAATAGCTATCCGCCGGCGCCGCGATTTTGTCATCGATAAATTTAAAACCTGCTAACATCGTGGGAACAATACGCGCCGCTTCATAAGCATAAGTGCCATTCGTACAATGAAGTTTCGTACGCCCCAGATTCCGCAGAGTTTCTACGATTGTCTGCTCATCGGTAGATTGAATGCTTGTAAAATTATGGTACATGGCCGGCTCCTTGAAAAATCAGACCAAGATTAGGGAAAAACGGAAAAAGGCGCAAGGAAAAACAATCAAATAAAATCAAATATTTATAAACAAATCCCCCGCGCGAAGCGGGGGATGTTTTTAACGGGAATAATATCCCTGCGGCATCACGCCTGTATGTTGAGGGCGGAACCCCGGGACGATGACAGCGGCACATTCGCGATCGCCGCGTCCAGAATGGCAACCAGCTGTTTCTCCATATCTGCAGCCTGTTTGACCATGGACATGGCCATCGCCTGTCTTGTCAACGCGGCTTGCGCCGCTATGCCCGCGGAAATATCCATTTAACCTCTACCTTACCATTTTAGCGCGCAAGACATTAACAAAACCTTACGCATCGGTTTTACTGTGCTTTTTATGATAGCGTGCGCAGGCTTCCTGAAGCTCCTTAATCAGGACACCGCCCTGCGCCCCCCCGAACCCTTTCAGCTTATTATTGACGATAATGCTGAACGTCCTGCAATGGACGTCGACGATATTAAACGCATCGTCGTTCAGATAATCGGCATTCTCAAGGAAATCGAGGGCGATATCCGCCACATCCGTCAGCAGCCCGTATTTAAACATCGCGCCGTTGGCCTTCATCTCCATCACCGGCCCCACCAGGCGGTTGATGCCTTCCTTGGAACGATGATCGTCACGCTTTACGGCCTCCACGGCCTTTTCCAGACGATCCAGAATGCTCTTCGCCAGATCGGTGAAATCCAGATCGTTGGTCTTGATATATTCCTCGGCGCGTTCCATCACCTGGGGGTCGATGCCGCCATACCCTGCCTTCAGCCGCAGGTTATTCTGCGGCGTATGGAATTTCGCTTTCTTTTTCGGCTTCGGCTTGTCGTTCATGATTTCTTGCTACCCGTATGCAGATCAGGCCCGACGCGGCGCACATGCTCCTGCAGATCCTTGAGGATGCGTTCGGTTTCCGAGGGGTCCGGTACATCGACCTCAAATACGCCGCCCATTTCCTCCTCGCGCCGCTTGGGACCGCCATAATCGTCGTTCCGCCGCCGCCGGCGGTCGGGGCCGAAAAACATGCCATCGCCCGCATCGACGAATTTGCGCGGCCTCTCGATCAGCTGTTCGATGCGCGTATACAAATCCTTGGCCGTGAACGGCTTGACCAGAAACTCCGTGACGCCGATATCGCGGGCTCTCTCCACGCGGGCGCGATGGCTGTAGCCCGTCATCATGATCACCGGCACGAATTTATTGGGCGAACGCGGATCGCGGCGGATTTTGCGAATGAATTCAATTCCGTCATAAGGCTGCATCAGCCAGTCGGTCAGCACGATATCAGGCTTGTAACGGCAAAACTGGCTAAAGGCATCTTCAGGATCGTATGCCACATGAATATTATTGAAACCGAAAATCTTGAGCAGGGACGACACCAGCGTCGCCATCGGCTTCATATCGTCAACGACCAGAATGGAAACTGCTTTAAATTGATAAACCATATTAAAATCCGGTATCCCTTCAGAATATCCCTAGAATCTCATGAATACCCTGATCTAACAACGAAAAAATGGGGCTTTTGCGGTTAAACGGACCATGCGATACTCATCTTTTCATGAATAGCCATAACAGGGACCGAGAGATGAACGCGGCCAATCCAAAACCATCCAGCGTAATGCCCGCCAGCATGTCGTCCGAAGGTACGGGCGCGCAGTTACTGGTCAGGTCGCTGGCCGCGCACGGCGTGCGCCGCATCTCCTGCGTCGCGGGCGAAAGCTATCTCGCCGTTCTCGACGCCCTGCTCGACCACCCCGATATCCAGGTCGCTACATGCCGTCAGGAAGGCGGCGCGGCGTTCATGGCCGAAAGCTGGGGCAAGCTCACCGGGGAGCCCGGCATCTGTTTCGTGACGCGCGGCCCCGGCGCCTGCAACGCCGCGATCGGCGTGCATACCGCTATGCAGGATTCGACGCCGATGATCCTCTTCATGGGGCAGGTGGGGCGCGCCGACAAAAACCGCGAAGCCTTTCAGGAAATCGATGTGCCCGCGGTATTCGGCGGACTTGCCAAATGGGCCGTGGAAATCGCCGATCCCGCGCGCGTGCCGGAAATCGTCGCCCGCGCCTTCATGGTCGCGACCACGGGCCGCCCCGGCCCGGTAGTGATCGGCCTGCCGGAAGATATGCTGACTGAAACGGCGGAAGCCCACATTCCTGCACCCGTCAAGCCCGTGCCGGCGACCGTGAGTCTTGAAGCACTGGCCAAAATCAAAGCCCTGCTGCAGGACGCCCGCCAGCCTGTCGTAATCATTGGCGGCAGCGGCTGGAGCGATCAGGGCATCGAGGATTTCGCCACCTTCGCCAGCACCGCGCAACTGCCTGTCGCCGCCTCTTTCCGCCGTCAGGATTTATTCAACCACAGGCATAAATGCTATGTCGGCGAACTGGGCACCGGCCCCAACCCGAAACTGGTCGGCAAGATCAGGGAATCCGATCTCGTTCTCGTTGTCGGCGCCCGCCTCGATGAGATTTGCACACAAGGCTACACGCTGTTCGATGTGCCCGTGCCCAAGCAAAAACTGATCCATATCCACCAAAGCGCCGATGAAATCGGCAAGGTCTACCAGCCGGTGCTGGGCCTCGCGGTGGATCTGAACGAAGCCGCCAATGCGCTGGTCAGCATGGCGCACGGGCTTGATGCCCGCCTGTGGGCCGGATGGCGCGATGAGTTGCGGACGCAATACCAGGCATGGACCGATATCGACCTGTCCGCGCAATCGCCATGGCGCGGCGCGAACATGACCGCGATTTATGCATGGCTCCGCGACAACCTGCCCGAAGACACCGTCATCACCACCGATGCCGGCAATTTCAGCGGCTGGGCGCAACGCTATATCCCGTATGGCCGCCCCGGACGCCTGCTAGCCCCCGTCAGCGGCGCGATGGGCTATGCCGTCCCCTCCGCCATCGGCGCCTCTCTGGCCGCACCCGGCAAGACCGTGCTCGGCCTGTGCGGCGACGGCGGTTTCATGATGACAGGTCAGGAACTGGCCACGGCGATGCATCACGGCGCGACCCCTATCATCATGGTCTGCAATAACGGCATGTACGGCACCATCCGGATGCATCAGGAAAAGCATTATCCCGGCCGCATCAGCGCGACGGCCCTGACCAACCCTGATTTTGTGAAGTTAGCCGAAAGCTACGGCGCCTTCGCCGCCCGCGTCGAAAAGGCCGAAGACTTCCCCGCCATCTGGGAGCAGGCCCGTAACGCCAATAAAAATGAGCACCGTCTCGCCGTAATTGAAATCCGCATGGACCCGGCGCAGTTGACGACAAACGCGAAACCTTGAACCGAGATCAGGTCGGTCTGGCGAGCGCTATTTTTGCAGGGCGGGAAACCTGCTCCTGCGGCAACAACGCGATACTCCAGCGCGCGCGGACCGGATCGACGTCATAAAGGCGGCCCAGCAGCGCGTTTGAAGGGCCATAGCGGCGTACCTCCTGCCCCTCAGGGTCGATCTGGACGAGTTCGTGCCTTTCGCTGTCTATACGCCATAAATCTTTATCCAGCGCCGCCGCTGACAGGCGCTGGCGTATACCCGTCTGAGGGATAAATACTTCGACAAAGTCAGGTCCGATCTCATAGATGTTCAGGCGTATGGGCGCGTTTTTCAGCCGCTCGAGATCCCGCATCGCGTGATATTTCTCCACATCATGCTCAATATCCCGTTCTACGAGGTGGCGGCTATTCAAATGAGCGGCGATCTTATCCTGATTGTCGATCTCAGCCTGACTGATGGCATAGGCACGATTGCCCAGGACCTTATGTACGGCGCGTATATTGAAAATATCGGCATAACGGCGGATCGGCGACGTGAAGTGCGCATACAACATCCCGATCTGCGCATGTCCCAAAGCCTGAGGGGAATAATATGCGCGCGGGACCATGCCGCGGCCCCCCGTAAAATCGCCGGTACTCTTATCAAAATTACGCGACTGGAACGGAGCGCCGGCAGATTTCAAGTATTTTGCCAGCAGAACATTGGTCTGGACCATCAATGTTTCGACAATGGATTTTGTCGTATATTGCCCCGGATCTTCTTTGAGAAAGGGCTTAATTTCAACGCTCACAGGCTGGCGCCGGCGCGTATCATGAATCGTCGCAATCGCGCGGAAACGCGGATGGTCCTGCTCGAGCAAATCATAAAACTGCCCGTAAGTCAGTTG
>CAKTCH010000121.1 GCA_934538895.1 uncultured Alphaproteobacteria bacterium | reverse complement strand
GCCTTATTCAAGCCTTCATCCATCGTGAAGCGTTCGCGCGACCAGTCCGGCGTGGTGCCGAGACGGCGCAGCTGGTTGACGATCGTGCCGCCGGATTGTTCTTTCCACTCCCAGACCTTTTCGAGGAATTTCTCGCGGCCCAGATCGCGGCGATTGATGCCCTGCGCAGCCAGTTGGCGTTCGACCACCATTTGCGTGGCGATGCCCGCATGGTCGGTGCCAGGCTGCCACAGCGTGTCCTTGCCGTTCATGCGGTTATAGCGGACCAGAATATCATGGATCGTGTTATTGAGCGCATGGCCCATATGCAGGCTGCCCGTCACGTTGGGGGGCGGCATCATCACCGTGAACGGCGTTGTGTTGCGGGTAACGTCGCACGCAAAAGTGCCCGAACCCTCCCATTCTTTATAGAGGGACTGTTCAACGGCCTGCGGGTCAAAAGTTTTATCGAGCATTTTCAGTGTTAAGTGATCAGTTAAAAAAGCAGTACCTAGCAAAAAAAGCAAGGATTACCTTGCTTTTTTACTAATCACTCATGACTATTCACTGAAAACTCACTCGTCCAGCTCGGCTTTGCGCGCCAGGCGTTGCAGCTCTTTGGCGACCATTTTTTCGATGAGCGGCGGGAGGTTCTGGTCGAGCCAGTCACGCAGCATCGGGCGCATCAGGTCGCGCACGATATCTTCCAGCGTGACTCCCGCCAGATGCGACGGGCGCTCGATCGGTGTGCGGCTGGCCAGACGGGCGAAGCCCTGAAGCGCCGCATGGGCGGCATTGTCGGTCAAAATGGACGCCGTGTCGCTCTCCGGTTCCTGCTCCGGCTCCGGCGCAGGGCGTGGCTCAGGTTTCGGCGGTAACGGCGGTGGAGGAGGAGGTGGTGGTGGCGGAGGAGCCGCTTCCTCTTCCTCATGTTCCTGCAAATCGACGATGATCTCCTCTTCGGGTTCGTCATCGCGGATAATGTCGGTTAATTCCAGCACATCGGGCTTCGGTTCCGGTGGCGGCGAGACAGGCTCCGGCGCGGCCTCTTTCGAAGCCTCTGGCGCAGGTTCCTCATCGTCATCCGCTATGATCTGGCGGATGGACGCGAGAATTTCCTCAATGGACGGTTCCTGTTCTGAAGGCTTCTCGGGCATAAATTACTAAGCTGTGTTGAATCAAAGCATTAACGGAGTCAGTTTCCACTATTGCTAAGCACTTGTCAAAGCCACATTTTTACCTTTACCGGACTCTATCCACATCCATTCCCAGCATTTTCCAGTCCGCCGTGTCGCGGTCGCGCACGCCGTCATAGGCGAGTTCCGGAAAACCAAGGGTTGCCGGGGTCAGCATCCCCAACGCACGGGCGAGCGCGAAAGAGGCCACGATTTCATCCCTTTGGGCGGAAACCAACGCCACTTGCGCATCGAGATATTCCTGATCGGCATCCAGCGCATCGAGAATCGTCCGCGTTCCGAGATCGGCTTCCTGACGGACGCCCTCCTGCGCGATGCGGTTGGCCTCGACCTGCGACTGGCGGGAAGTTATTTCAGCCTGTGACGCTTTCCACGTTTCCCAGGTGGAAATCACGTTCTGGCGCGTTTCGCGCTGCGTTTCTATGATTTCAATGTAACGCCGGTTGGCCGTGTATTTGGCCTGGCGCACGCGGGAGCGCGTGTATCCGCCTTCATAAAGAGGCACGGTCGCCACGAGGCTTAAAGACTTTGTGGTCGTGTCCGGCTGGTGGCCCGGTTGCGGGTCCCATGTTTTCTCAACATTGGCGGCCAGCCCCAGTTCGGGCAGCAATTCGCCGAAAATGACGCCGATATCCTTCTCAGCGGATTGATGCAGGTATTCGCTGGCCGTAATCAGCGGGTTATTCTTATCGGCAACGCCGAGGGCTTCGTTCAGCGTTGCCGGAAACTTAAAGTTCACACCGGGCTGCGCAAGGTTGCCGGCGGGGGTGCCGACCAGCTTCTCGTAAGCGGCGATGCTGCTTTTCAGGTTGCCGAAGGCAGTGGCGCGGTTGGCCTGCGCCCGGGCCAGACGCGCCTGCGACTGCGCGACGTCGGTACGCGTGACCTCGCCAACATCAAAGCGGTTGCGCGACGCGTCCAACTGGCGGTTGACGACGGTGATGTTGTTTTCGCTCAGATCGACGAGCGCGCGGTCGCGCACGACATTCATATAGGCCGTCGCCACATTCAGCAGCAATTGCTGCTCGGTGGCGTTCAGGATGGCGGCTTGCGCCCTGATGCGGTTTTCAGCACTGTCGATACCGGAGACGGTGCGCCCGCCCCGGTAGAGCGGCTGCGTCACCGATGCCCCCAATGTCGCCGATGTCGTGCCGTCCCCGGCCCTGCCCGGATCGATATCCGCCGCCGTCACCGTGCCGTTGGCGTCGGCCATGGGCATCCAGCCGGATTGCGCCTGCGGCAGGAATTCAGCCGCCGCACGCATTTCCGCCCGGGCGGCGCGCAATGTGGGATTGTTAACATAGGCCGTGCGCAGAGCATCCAGCAAAGGCTGGTTACCGGTGCGGGCCGCGTGCGCCGCGCCTGTCAAAACACTGGTATCCGTCACGACACCTGGAGAAAGCTGCGAGGCGGCCACGGGCTGCATATAGGTTTTCCCTGTCATGCGGGCCGAATCCTTCGGCCCGCGAATCAGGGGGGGAGCGCTGCTTTTTCCGATTGTATCTTGTGATTGCGCAAACGCAGGGGTTGTAAACAAGAATGCCACGGAAAGCAGCAGCAAGGCTTTAAGGAACGCTGGCATCATATTTGATTCACCTTGGTTATGAGTGTTACCTAGAAGCGGAACTCTACACGAGGCGCAAAACCCTTGACCCAGGGCGCTGCGGAGTCAAATTGTGATTTATGCGAGTAGCAACCTTTTTCATCGCATTCTATCATCGTTATCGTTCCCACACGTTGGCCGGGGCGCCGCAAAATGCAAACAAGACGGCCACCCGCTCCCAGTTGCGCCAGAAGATCCGGCGTGATTTCAGATACTGCCCCATTCAAAACGATTGCGGTATAGGGCGCGTGTTGCGGGCATCCCATCGTATTCTCACCTTCGATGGTGACGATGTTGTTGCATTCAAGATCGTCCCATAACTTGCGCCCGCTTTCAGGAATCTCCCCCCTGTCGAGCGTTACCACCGTCATGACCAGCGGCGAAAGTATCGCCGACGCATAGCCGGTGCAATCGCCGATATTCAGTACGATATCGTCCGGACGCGGCGACAGCAGCTGCAACAGCCGCGCATGGGTCATGGGACTGAGGATATAACCGTTGCCGTCCAGCAGGATGTCTTCATCGTTATAGGCGATGGATTGCCTGTCGTGCGGCAGGAAAGATTCGCGGGGAACCCGGGAGAAAGCGGCCAAAACCCGGTCGTCGGGCACGCCGTTCGTCTGGATCTGGCAATCGACCATATTTTTGCGTGCAACCGCTGCTGAGATAGGCATTCCGTGTATTCTCCCCGGCACTGTGGATAAGCATTATAGACGGTTGTTTTTATAACAGAATCCTCTGAATCAGACCAGATGCTATCCGTAAGGCGGGTTTCGGCATTTATTCTGACAAGGCACTGGATTCCCGACAAAAAAGGTGTTATCCGTTACCACCTTCAACTGAAGGCACAGGATTGGTGCGGTGGCCGAGTGGTTAGGCTCGGGATTGCAAATCCCGCTATGCCGGTTCGATTCCGGCCCGTACCTCCAATGTGCCCTTAAAATACCTCCCCGCTTTATTCGTGATTGTTCGCACATGATTTCCAAAGCCTTGTTACAAAAGGCTTAGAAGGACATCGTGCGCTTATCACTATTCACAACCAATCACCCACAGCCGCCTCTTTTGGGGGCACTTGTGGGGGCACCAGAGCAAAAAGATGGGGGCACCAGATGAAATTGACCGCAATTAGATGCAATACCGCTGAACCAAAAGGGAAACGCTACAAGCTGGCCGATGGCGGAGGGCTATACCTTGAAATCCTGCCAAACGGCACAAAAAGCTGGCGGATGAAATACCGGTGGCTGGGCAAGGAAAAAAGGCTGGTTATCGGCCTCTACCCCACGGTGACGCTGGCAAAGGCCAGAAAAGCCCGTGATGAGGCTAAAACCATGCTTTCCGAGGGCATTGATCCCGCCGAAGCCAAAAAGGACGCTCGCCGCCAAGCCGAACAGGAAAGCGACAACACCTTTAAGGCTCTTGCGCTGGAATGGCACGAAAACACGAAAAGCAAATGGGCAGAAAAACACGCGCAAAATATTCTGCACAGGCTGGAAATTGATATTTTGCCCTATATCGGCAATTCCAATGTTACGAAAATTAAGCCCCCCGAAGTTTTAACCATGTTGAGAAAAGTTGAGAAACGAGGCGCACTCGACATTGCCGGACGTTGCCGCCAGATATGCCGACAAGTCTTTTTATACGGCATCCAGACAGGCAAATGCGAAAACAACCCCGCTGAATACCTGAAAGGCGCATTGCAAACACACAAGACAAAGCATTTCCCCGCGCTGGAGCCAAGGGAACTGCCCGAATTATTGCTGGCATTGCAAAATAACGATGCACGGCTGTTCGCCCGCACCCGCCGCGCCATTATGCTTTCCCTGCTGACCTTTGTGCGTCCCGGCGAATTAAGACAAGCCGAATGGTCGGAAATTGACTATGTGCGGAAACAATGGATTATCCCCGCCGCAAAAATGAAAGCCCGTAAAGATCACATTGTCCTGCTGTCCGATCAGGCCGTTAAACTGCTAAGGGAACAATTCGAGGAAGCGGGGCATCTGAATACCCCCTATGTATTCCCCAGCCAGATAAAGCCCCGCCAGACTATGAGCAACGGCACGGTATTGGTTGCCCTAAAAAAGCTGGGCTTTGGCGGGCGCATGACCGCCCACGGTTTCCGCGCCCTTGCACGAACGGCGATAAGGGAAGAACTTGAATATGACCCCGATGTTATCGAGGCCGCACTGGCGCATAAACCGCTGGGGCCATTAGGGGGCGCTTATGACCGATCTATCTTTCTCAACAAACGAAAAGAGATGATGCAGGCATGGGCAGATTACATTGACCGTAAAGCGACCCAGCGCGATGATAATATCGTTCCATTTAAAAGAGAGGCGGCATAAATGCTAACTAATGCTAACTTTTTAGGCGAAAATATAACAGATTTTGATTTTAAAAACCCCGAAACACGGGAAAGGCTTGAGCTATGGCTTAGCCATACGCGATCAAAGATACGGGCAGATATTCCTTTATCGGAAAAAGACTTAGAAAAAATATCCGAGTTTTTTTGCATTATTGAGCGTGAGGGGAAATATAAAATCCCTCGCAAAAAGGGAGAAAAGAAAAAGGCTGAACCGTCTTTTCAAAAACTTGTTTATTACTACCAAGCGAAACTAGGCTCAGGACTCATTAATTGAGATAGAAGATGACGGAAGCTGCGATGCAGATGGCAGAGAAGAAGGTGTGTGCA
>CAKTCH010000120.1 GCA_934538895.1 uncultured Alphaproteobacteria bacterium | reverse complement strand
GGTGAGGGTCTTGAAACTCCAGATCACATCATCGGCGGTAACCGGCTTGCCGTCATGCCATTTCGCTTCCGGGCGCAGATTGAAGATAATCCAGCTGCGGTCTTCCGGCACTTCGAAGCTTTCGGCCAGCAGGCCATAGGCCGTGAAAGGCTCGTCGTCCGTCTGCGTGAGCAATGTTTCATAAATCATGCTCAGGCCCGTGGCGGGGGCTCCTTTGACGATAAAGCCGTTCAGGCTGTCGAACGTGCCCAGGGCGCTCAGCCGCAAAGAGCCGCCTTTGGGCGCCTCCGGATTCACATAGTCGAGATGCTTGAAATCGGCGGCGTATTTGGGTGCGCCATGCAGCGCCATGCCGTGGACGGCTTTCACATCCTGCGCCATGGCGGGATAGCTGAGCGTCAGGGAGAGGGCGGCTGTCAGAATCAATTTTCCAAGCATGGTCTTTTTTCCGTTCCTTATGGTTGGCTATTCATGGATGATCTCGAAAAAATCAGGCGGCTTTACGGCGTTCCATATGGGCGCTGTAAAGATCGGGTTTGCCGAAATGCCAGCCCTGACCGTAATCGATGCCGAAATCCAGCAATTCGCGCAGGGCACCCTCGGTTTCGACTTTCTCGACGATCAGGTCGATGCCGGCGGCATCCAGTTGCGTTTTCAGGCGGCTGACACGCGCGGCACCACCATTCGAGCGGGATTCCTTGATCAGCCATGCGGCATCGAATTTGATGAAACGTATATGGCGGCTGCGCAGCAGGTTGATATCGATCCTGCCGCTACGGACGCGGTCCAGAGAAAAACGCACGCCCAGTTGGGACAGGCCGTCGAGAACCGGGGCCAACGCCCCTGAGATGTTTTCCAGCTCATCCTGCGGCAATTCGAAAACCAGATGCCGCGCCATGTTCCTGTTCTGTGACAGGAACGTAACCAGATCGCCCATGAAGCCGGTATCGTTCAGCGTATCGGCGGAGATATTGAGAATATAAGGCATATCGTCCTGCTGGTCCTTACGGTTGCGCAGCATTTGCAGGCAACGCAGCAGCAGCAGATTGTCAACCGTGGTCATCAGGTTCTCTTTCTGCGCGAGCCGCATGTAATGTTCCGCGGGCAGGTAGGAACCCGGCATCGCGCGGATGCGGCCAAACACTTCATACATGCGGTGTTTGCGCTGCGGCAGGCTGACGACCGGCTGCACGAACACATCGATACGGTCGTCCTGCACCGCCTGTTCCAGCAGGCCCAGAATCATCGCGTCGCTGTAATGCGCGAATTTATGATCCATCGCCTGATCCAGCGCGCTCATCGGCGGGGCCTTGGCCGGGGGCGGCGCGATTTGCAATTCCAGCACGACCGCATCCATCCGCGCGGGGGCTGCGTCCTGGGGCAGGGGCTTCTTGCCCATGGCCGCAAGCCGGGAAATGATCGTGCCGATCATCCTGGCTTCGACGGACGAAGACGGCGCCTGGTTTCGGCCCTGTTCCTCGACGGCGGCGGCTGTATCGGAAAGGCCTTCTTTCAGGGCCAGCATTTCGCTGCGGTTGCGCGCGACTTCGCGCACCAGGCGATCGTGATTGCGGACCAGCGTTTCGATCTGCATCGACGCAGCGGATTCCCACAGGCGGCGGCTCAATATGTCATAAGCGACAAGCCCGCCCAGCAAGATCATCACGGCCACCAGCACCAGAAAATCGGGCGTCGCATACTGGCCGATTACATAAAGGATGCCTGATCCCAGAAAAGCGGCGGCCAGCGTACCGAGAAACAACTGGCGGCGCAGGCGCGAAAATTTATCCTGACGGCGCAGGCGTCCGAACAGGAACAGGCCTTTCGGCTTGCCCGGCGTCGTTTCGTCATGCGGTGTGGTCAGGAAATCAGGAAACATGTCTCATTTTCGAAGGTGTGGCGTGATCCGCGCCGACGGCCTGCCCGATATGGGTGAAGCCATCTTCTTTCATCCTGCGAATCAATGTCTGCTTAACCTCTTTTACCATGCCGGGGCCTTTGAAAACCAGCGCGGTATAAAGCTGCACCAAAGAAGCCCCCGCTTTTATTTTGTCATAAGCGTCATCGCCGCCGGATATGCCGCCGACGCCGATCAGCGGAATCTTGCCATCGGTTAACGCATACATGCGGCGCAGCACGCGCAGGGATTTCTCGCGCACCGGCGCACCGCTTAAGCCCCCGCGTTCGCCGGCGAACGGCACAGCCAGCGTTTCCGGGCGGTCCAGCGTGGTGTTGGTCAGGATCAGCCCGTCTATGCCGGATTGCAGTGCGGCGGCGGCGATATCCTGCTGCTGCGCTTCATCGATATCGGGGGCGAGCTTGACCAGCAGCGGTGGCTTGTTCGCGGTGCACGATGCGTCACGTTCCTGCATGATCTCGGTCAGCAGCGCCAGCAAGTTTTCCTTCTTCTGCAAGTCGCGCAGGCCCGGCGTATTGGGTGATGAAATATTCACCGTCAGGTAGTCGGCAAGGGGGCCGAGATATTTCACCAGCGCGCGGTAATCGCGGGCGGGATCGGTCTGGTCCTTGTTCATGCCGATATTGATGCCGGTAATGCCGCGCGGGCGTTTCGGTGCGTTCAGGAAAGCCTCGAAATTATGGCGGAAACGTTCCATCCCTTCATTGGGGAAACCCATGCGATTTATGACGGCTTGATCGGCGGGCGAACGGAACACGCGCGGGCGCGGATTGCCTTCCTGCGGTTTCGGCGTGACGGTGCCCGCTTCGACGAAGCCGAAGCCGAATGAGAACATCGGCGCGATCACTTCGGCGTTTTTATCGAACCCCGCCGCCAGCCCGACGGGGTTGTTGAAAACGCGGCCCCACAAGCCGATTTGCAACGCCGCATCGTCAGCGTCCTGCCTGCATGTGGGCATGAGCTTCAGGCCCTTCAGTGTCAGGCGGTGCGCGGTTTCAGGATCGATACGATAGAGTAATGGCCGCGTGAGTGTGTATAGCATTTTCTACTCCTTGAGATGGGGCAGGGCAGCCTTGAAATATTGCCAGCCCGTAATCACGGTCAGCGCGGTGGCCAGCAGCAGCAGCAGACTGCCGCACAAAGCCGCACTGACGAATATCTTCCCGCCGATCAGGAAGCCGAGCGCGATCATCTGTACGGTGGTTTTCCACTTGGCGAGCTTCGTCACATGCACCACGACGTTCCGGGGGCCGAGGAATTCACGCAAACCAGCCACCAGGAATTCACGCGTCATGATGATGATCGGCATCGCCAGCAACAGGCCGTGCAGCGTGCCGTAAGACGCCAGCGCGATGAACAGGGCCGCTACCAAAATCTTGTCGGCGATCGGGTCGAGGAAACGGCCAAATTCGGATTTCAGGCTCATCCGGCGCGCCAGATACCCGTCCAGCCAGTCCGTCAGCGCAATGCCGATATAAAGCGCGAGCGCTGGCCACATCGTCCAGAGCGGCGCGGCCAGCATCAGCCACATCAAAGGCGGTATCAGCACGATACGCCCCACGGTCAGGGCGTTCGGCAAATTCATCGGAATCACTATCATATAGAGTTTATAGCAGTTTCCGGGAGGGAGGAAATAGGGGGGAAGTACCTGTTTTCCGCTGCTTTTCCCCGAACTTTAAGCGGGGCTGGTTTGCGAATGGCGTACGATGATGTTCACAATATCGCGGTCCATCTCGTCGGAACGCGCTTGAGCCTTATAGGCGGGGCTGCCCTTGGGCGCGGGTGACAGCAGGATCGTCACGTCCGGCAATACGCGGGCCAGCTGCAGCTTTTTCGCCTCGGCATAGGATTGCGGGGCATCCTCATTCCCGGCCAGCGGCATCCCGGCTTTCCTGTAGTAATTGATGACCTGCGCGGCCTTCGGCGCATTGGGCATCGAGTCCGTATGCGCGGGCTGCGACAATGCCCGTTCGGGGGCAGGGTCAGCTTCCTGCGCGCGCCGCAGGGCATAGGTCATCAGCGGGTCGTGCAGCGATACCATGCGCGCCAGCGCAAAGGGCACCGCCATTGCGAAATAGTCGGCCACGCGGTGCCGCTCCTCAAGGGTCGGCCCGCTTCCTCCCCTCATCGCGCCGGTCACGCGCTGCAATTCATCGTAAAAGGCCGTAACGGCCTGCGTCATCTGTTCCCCGGCGGCCGTGTCTTTCAAGTCCTGCCAGGTGCGGGCGTGGCCGACGACCAGCGCGCTTTCAAAGCCCAACTCATCCTCTGAATGATAAGGGCCGGTTTTATCTTCCATGAAATGTTTCAACTCGGGTTTGAAACGCGCTTCATGAGGCCGCGAAATATCACCCTTGCTGATCGTGCCGACCATGTTGTGCATCATGTCGTGATTGCAAAGCGTGATAACGGTTTGCAGCGACCGCAGCATGTTTTGCGGCTCGTAAGGGCCGACGGCCTTCATCATGCCGTCATCCAGCGCCAGCACGGGCAGACCGACGACGGATTCATATTTATCTTTATCCGATCTTGCACCGGCCCCTTTATTCTGGTGGCGTATAACGAAGAAGCCGAAATTATAAGCGCGCTGGTCGTCCGGATGGCTGTTAAGGTATGTCGCCTCAAGGCCGCCGATCCCTACGGGTTGTTTTTGATGAAGGGCGGTGTCGTGCACGGCGCTTTCCGGGCATATCATGACTTCCGATAGCACCATGCTGCGCGTCTGTTGCGCGATAGGTTCAAAGATACCGCCTAAATCGCCGGGTTTATAAACATCGCGCGGTTTGTAATCGCGTAGCAGTGGCGGCGTAATGTAACTGATGACGGAGGGGTGCTTGGGCGCGCCGCCTTTTTCCACCGGGCCGCCGCGCGTCAGGCGCTCGTGCAGTGCCGTGAAATAATCGGATAACCTGGTCTGTTCAGATTTGGCAAGCTGTGCGGGAGTTTGGGCAATATACTCGTCGAAGAAAGACAAAAATGCTTCCCGTTCCGCCACGTCGCCCTGCGACGTCAGGACGGGAGGGCGGTTGCCAGTATCGGATTTGATGACGACCTCAGCCATAGGCGTATCTTACAGCAAAAATGTAAAAATAGGGTTTCCAGCCTTCTTATAGCTAATACATTGGAAAATAAAAAGCTATTTTTCAGAGTGCTGTCTTAACCTATATTATCTATTTTTATATATTTTTTTCTGCCGTGGAGTTACCCCCTGCAAAAACACCCGCCGGGCAGGGCGGGTGTTTTGTATGAACGGTTGCCTTTGCAGGCTTAAGCGTTGGCGGCTTTCGCGCTCTTGCGTTTTTCTTCTTCCGGATCGCGCAGCACGTAGCCGCGGCCCCAGACGGTTTCGATATAGTTGTCGCCGCCCGCCGCCACTTGCAGCTTCTTGCGCAGCTTGCAGATGAACACGTCGATGATTTTGACTTCCGGTTCGTCCATGCCGCCGTAAAGGTGATTGAGGAACATTTCCTTGGTCAGCGTCGTGCCTTTACGCAGCGAGAGCAGTTCGATAATGCCGTATTCCTTACCGGTCAGGTGCAGCGGCTTGCCATCGACTTCCACGGTG
>CAKTCH010000119.1 GCA_934538895.1 uncultured Alphaproteobacteria bacterium | reverse complement strand
ATAGTATGGGGTGTTTATAATGCTCTTTACCGCCCGTTATAAGGAAATGTTTGTGTGATGCCTAAATTTTCCGCCATTTTTATGTTTCTGGCCGCGTCGCCCTTATGTGCGCTTACGGTTATGGCGCAGGATCATGCGGGGCATGAACATCCGGCAGCGGTTGTGACGCCTGCCGCAGCGACGCCGGGCCATTCATGGCGGATGATCGAGGAAAGCCTGCGCAATCTGACGGATGCCTTGAAAAAGGGAGAATCTGATTCCGTTTCCCGTTATGTGCAGGATATGTCACAGGCAACCGATGACCTGCTGGCCGCGCAGATTCACAGCGATTTGAAACCTGAGGAAAAAGAGCATCTTTCCCGCTCGCTCGAGAACCTGAAGGCGGCGGTTGACGATCTTGCGGAGGCTTCTCTTGGCGGGGACGCCGCCGCGTGGGAAGCCGCCGTGGGACAGGTCGCCGGTGTCATAACGCTGACGCACATTGATGTGCCGCCGGGTCTTCTGGAACGCGTATCCGGTGCACAGGTACGGGCCGAGATCGTGAATACGCCCGTGCTGCAAAAAGGGAAGGAAACAACCGTTACGCTACGGCTTAAAAGCGCGATCAGCGGCAAGCCCCTGAGATCTTCGGACCTGCAAAAAGTTCATACGGAGATCGTCCATGCGCTGGTGGTTGATCCGCAGCTGGCGGATTATACCCATGCGCATCCGGAAGAAATAGACGTGCCCGGCGAGTATACGTTCAAGATAACGCCGCAGACGGATTGCACCTATCGCTTGTGGGCGGATATCACGCCGGTGAAAGGCCGGCAGGACTATGCCATGGTCGATATGCCGGGCGCCGAGGGTTGCGGCACGCTGGCGATCGATAAGGCCGAGGCTTTAAGCGCCGCCATAGGCGGTTTTACCGTGAACCTGAAACTGCCTGAGCAGCCGCTGGCAACCGGCAGGGATAGCACGCTGGTTTTTGACATCACCGACGATGCGGGCGAACCCGTCAAGGCGCTGGAACCGGTCATGGAGGCTTATGCGCATGTCGTCGGGTTTTACGATGATTTCCGCACGATCGCTCATATCCATCCCGCGGGTGATATGCCTGAAAGCGAAGAGGATCGCGGCACTTCGCCATTGTCGTTCCATTTCAAGCCGGAGCGGCCTGGCTATGTCAGGCTCTTTATGCAGGTCAGCATAGCGGGGCAGGAATATTTTTTCCCGTTCGGCGTTATGATTCCGGAATAAGAGCAATCATCAATCGTTATAGAACATCGACAGGTATTTTTCGCCGCGGTCGCACAGGAAGGTGAGCACGGTTTTGACGTTCTTGTCCCGACGCCTGATTTCCTGTGCCGCCCAATAATTGGCGCCCGCGCTGGGGCCGACGAACAAGCCGCGTTCCGCCGCGAGTTTCTGTGCGACTTCGATGGCCACTTTACTGTCAACGCTGACGATATCATCGACCAGGTGGTTATGGCGCTGATAGATGGTGGGGACGAAGCCGTCGGAAATACCTTCGATTTTATGATCGCCAACGATGCAGCATTCCAGCGTGCGCGACTCTGTGGGTTCCATGGCGAAAACTTTCAGGTCCGGATTGTGCCATGCTTTGAGGGCCTGCGCGGTGCCGATCAGCGTGCCGCCGGTGCCGACGCCCTGAACGATGGCGTCGATCACCAATCCGTCCGGGAGTTGATCGATAATTTCACGGCCCAGCCATTCGCGGTTTTCCTCCACGTTCCATTCATTGTCGAATTGCTGCGGGCAGTAATGGCCGGGCAGCTTGCCGAGGCGAATGGCTTCCTCGCGCGCTTCGTTCACCTGAAAATGACCGACATGGATGATTTCCGCGCCGAAGGCCTTGGATATCTTGACGCGTTCGCTGGTATAGCCGTCGGGCATGATGACTTTCATCTTGTAGCCTTTGACGGCGGCAATCATGCTGAGGGCGTTGCCGGTATTGCCGCTGGTGGATTCCACGATCGTATAACCGGGTTTCAGCAGGCCCTGTTCTTCGGCTTTTTCGATCATGAATTTTGCCATGCGGGCCTTGATGGAGCCTGAGGGATTCATGAATTCACATTTGGCGAAAATGCCCGGTTCCAGCGCGATCATCGGCGTATTGCCGACGGTATCGAGCACATCGCCGATGATGGCGGCGGGGGTTTGCGTTTCGTGAGACATGACAGGGGCTGCTTTCATGGGTTACACCGGCTTCATCGCCGGGCCGTTCCATTCCATCGGGAAATGGTTGACCTGAATTATATCTTCGGTGGCGGCGCGCGCCTTGATAATCATATCCGCCGCGTCCTGCGTGACGATATTTTTTTCGACGGCCTGCGCCAGTATCTTGCCAGCGTCGGTTGACTGATCCAGCACGCCTTTCCTGACGGCCCTGGCGATGTCTTTCTCGTAAGCATCGGTTTTGCTGACGGCTTCCAGTGCCTTTTCAAGACGCGTCATATAATCCGTGGGGTCTGCGGGCATGAAGATACCCGCCGTCAGGCGGTCGCGCGTCGCGGAAGGCTTGCAGATCGTTTCCGTGATTTGCCGGTCAAGGCGGTCCAGCGGCTTTTGCATCCATGAAACCGGATGGAATATGCGGCGCAATCCGCGCACGATAACGCTCGGGTGGTTGCGGAGCAATTCGTTCATCGCCTGTTCGGCGTCATAGAGGCATTGCGTGACGGTGCGTTCCATGACGGGGCGGTCTTCCTTATGGCGTCCTTCGTAATCGTATCGGCGCAATGTCTGGGCGGCGATATACAGATTGCTCAGTATGTCGCCGTGGCGGGCCGAGATGCGTTCTTCGCGGACGAGCTTTGCCCCCAGCGTCGCCATGCTGAGATCGGCCAGCGTTGCGAACTGGGTGGACAGGCGGTTGATATGGCGATAGTAACGGGCTTGCGGATCGCCGGACGGCACATTGCTGAAATGGCCGGCGGTCAGGCCCAGAGCGAAACCGCGCGCGACGCTGCTGAATACATGGCGGATATGGTTGCGGAACAGCCGCCCGGCTTCGGGCGCGTCACCGGCATCGGCGGCGTTCATCTCTTTCAGCGCGTAAGGATGGCCCATGAATATGCCCTGGCCGAAAATCATCAGGTTGCGGGTCATGATGTTGGCGCCTTCCACCGTCGTGGAAACGGGGATGGTATGGCGCAGGTGGGCGACCGGATTTTCCGGGCCCTCGATCACGCCCTTGCCGCCATGGACGTCCACGGCGATATCGGCGACGGTGCGCGCATATTCCGTCGTGTGGTATTTCAGGATCGCCGACGATACGGCGGGGCGCGTGCTATGGGTTTCATCCAGATCCATATCCTGCAAGGGGCCCATGCGCATGGCATCGATCGCGTATGTCATGGCGGCCATCTTGCCGATCTGTTCCTGAATGCCGCCCATTTCGGCGAGGGAGACGCCGAACTGCTTGCGGATGGCGGCGTAGCCCGTGGTCACGCGCAGCGCGTATTTTGCCAGACCCGACGCCCCGGCGGGCAGGGAGATCGAGCGGCCCACGAACAGGCAATCCATCAGCATGTTCGCGCCGTTACCGGCTTGTTCCGGTCCGCCGATGATGCTGTCAACGGGCACGACGACGTCGCGGCCCCAATGCGGGCCGTTCTGGAACGGATAGGGCGGGCGATGGCGTTGCTTGTAGTCTACGCCCGGCGTGCCGGACGGTATAAGGGCCAGGGTCAGGCCGGGATGCGTTCCCTTGCCCAGCAGGTTGTCAGGGTCTTCGAGATCATAGGCCACGCCGATGACGGTGGATACCGGAGCCAGCGTCGTGTAGCGCTTGTTCCATTCCATGCGGATGCGAAGATCGCCGTTTTCATCCTTGAACACGACGCCCTTATCCGACTGGTTGAAGGCATCCGATCCGGCATGGGGACTTGTCAGGGCGAAGCAGGGAATTTCTTCGCCGCGCGCGAGACGCGGCAGCCAGAAATCTTTTTGCTTCTGCGTGCCGTAGTGGAACGTGATCTCTCCGGGGCCGAGCGAGTTCGGGACCATGGCTGTCGCGCCGGCAGTGGCGCAGCGGCTGGCGATCTTGCTGACGATGGCCGCGTGGCCCTGCGCGGAGAAACCCTTGCCGCCATATTCCCCCGGAATGACGAGTCCGAAGAAGCCTTTGGTCTTCAGGTAATCCCATACGCGCGGATCGAGGTCTTTCAGTTCTTCCCGCACTTTCCAGTCGTCGATCATGCGGCAGAGTTCTTCCGTCTCGTTATCGAGGAACGATTGCTCTTCCGCGCGCAGGGCGGGGGCCGGGCGCTCCAGCAGCCCTTTCCAGTCGGGGCGGCCCTGAAACAGCGAACCTTCGAAACCGACCGTGCCTTTGTCGAGGGCGGCCCATTGCGTCGGCGTGATGGCTTTGCGGTTCTCCTTGAAGAAAGCCAGAGACTGGTTGTCCCAGTCCGTCACGAAACGATAGGCGGTTTTTATAAATCCAGGCATTGATAGGGCCTCGTTAAGTTTCTGAGGAATAAGGTGTATTCCCGCCGAGCCTAGTCAATAGGCGGCACGCGGTAAAGGGCCGTTTTATGTTGCGTTGCGAAGGGTTTAGGCCGCTATATTCAGGCGCTCTAAAATGACGTCAGCCTTATCAAGCGCCGCCTGGAAACTATCCACTTCCAGAATGTCGCTGTGATGGTCGAAAAAACCCATTTGCCGGAGGATTTCGCGGCACCGCGGCTGCATCCCGGCGATGATGACGGTCGTGCCCTGCTTGCGGCAGCGATCGATGAATTCCTCGAGTGCGGTATCGCCGCTGGCGTCGATCAGCGGGACACCGCGCATCCGCAGGATGAAGATTTTGGGCGGCGCCGTCAGGTGATCGAGTACATCGAGCAGGCGCGAAGCGACGCCGAAGAAGAAGGGGCCGCGAATCTGAAACGCCTCGACGCCCGCGGGCAGGCGGTCGCGCTGCATTTCAACGTCTTTATTCGGTACGCGTAAATCGTCTATATCGTTTTCGATCAAAGACGTATGCGTTTGCATCTCGACCGCCTGGGACATGCGGTGCATGAACAGGAATGCCGCCAGTACGACGCCGACCTGAATGGCGACGGTCAGATCGACGGCCACGGTCAGCAGGAAAGTGATTACCAGTACGGCCTTGTCGCCGAGCGGCGCGCGCATCAGGTGGCGGAAGCGTTCGATCTCGCTCATGTTCCAGGCGACGATCACCAGAATGGCCGCAAGGCAGGCAAGCGGAATGAACGAAGCCAGCGGCGCGAAAAACAGCATAAACAGCAAGACGAAGGCCGTATGCAATATGCCGGAGACGGGGGAGAAAGCGCCCGCGCGGATATTGGTGGCGGTGCGGGCGATGGCGCCCGTGGCGGGCATCCCGCCGCATAGCGCCGAAGCGGTATTGGCCACACCCTGCGCCACCAGTTCGCAGTTGGAGCGGTGGCGGCGCCCCGTCATGCCGTCGGCGACGACGGCGGAAAGCAGGGATTCCACCCCGGCAAGGAAGGCGATGGTCAGGGCGCTCGGCAGCAGCACACGCATTTTATCCAG
>CAKTCH010000118.1 GCA_934538895.1 uncultured Alphaproteobacteria bacterium | reverse complement strand
TAAGGGCGATAATGCCGCCGAACGCGCTGACCGGGTCGCAGCGCAGCGCCAGCCTGTAGGCGTCGGTCATCGAAGCGGCGGAAGCCACGCCGCACGGGTTCGCGTGCTTGATGATGGCGACGGTCGGCTCCGCGAACTCGGCCACCAGTTCATAGGCGGCGTCGGTATCGTTCAGGTTGTTGTAGGAAAGCTCTTTCCCCTGGATTTGTTTCGCGGTGGCCACGCCGGGACGGTGCGAGCCGTCGGTGTAAAGCGCCGATGATTGGTGCGGGTTTTCGCCATAGCGCAGTGTCTGTTTCAGCGTGCCGCAGAATGTAATATTGCGAGGGAGTTTTGTATCCCCCTCACCCTCCGCACCTGCGGTGCTCCTCCCTCTCCCCACCGGGGAGAGGGCTGGGGTGAGGGGGATTAACCACTGCGCAATCATGCTGTCGTAACGAGCGGTGAGGCTGAAAGCATCAGCTGCTAACCGACGGCGCAGCGCCAGTGTGGTGCTGCCATTGTTACCGTTCAGGTTTTCGATCACATCGCTGTAATCGCCGGCGCTGGTGACGATGGCGACGAAATCATGGTTCTTGGCGCTGGCGCGGATCATCGCCGGGCCGCCGATGTCTATATTCTCGATGCAGGTGGCAAAATCGGCACCGCCCGCGACGGTGGCTTCGAACGGATACAGGCTGACGACCACCATATCGATGCCGCCGATATCGTGGTCTTTCATGGCCGCGGCATGACTGTCTTCATCGCGGCGGGCGAGGATGCCGCCATGCACTTTCGGATGCAGCGTTTTCACGCGGCCATCCATGATCTCGGGAAAACCCGTCCAGTCCGACACATCCCTGATGGTGATGCCCGCGTCGCGCAACGCTTTGGCGGTCCCGCCGGTCGAGAGGATTTCAATGCCGCGCGCCGAAAGCGCTCTGGCGAAATCGCTCAGGCCGGTTTTATCGGAAACGGAGATCAGGGCGCGCTTCACCGGCACGAGGTCGGGGGAAGGAGCGGATGCATTCTTGCGGGAGGGTGCTGTCATGCCCCGGTCTTTTAAGCGATTCCAGGCAGGAAGTCCAGATGGTGTTATAGCGATGGTTTACTATTCCGCGGTTTACTATTCTGCTCTGGGGAAATCGGCGGTCTTGTAATCGCCGTCGCTCAGGAGCAGCACGCCGGGATGACCGGGCAGGGGTACGAACAGCCCCGTATCGTCTTCCCACTGATCTTCGTTGCCGATAAACAGGAAACCGTCATCCGCCAGATGATAGGCGAGGTTGTCCAGCGCTCTGGCGCGGGCTTCCGGGCTGAAAGCATTGATGACATTGCAGCAGAAGATCACGTCGAATCGTTCGAAATCCTCGGTTTCGTGCAGCAGGTTGGCGTTTATGAAACGGACGTTGCCGCGTAACGCGTCCTTGACGTTCCAGCCCATGCGGCTTTGCTCGAAATAACGGATCAGCTGGCGGATCGACGTTTCGCTCTGCGCTTCATGCTGGTTGTAAATGCCGCGCGCGGCGTATTCCAGCGATTCGTTGGAAATATCGGTCGCCAGGATTTCATATTTCCAGCGCTTGTGCTCCAGCAGGAAGTCCTGCGTCACCATGGCCATGCACCATGCTTCCTGGCCGGTGGCGCATCCCACCGACCACAGGCGCAAGGCCCTTTCGCGCTTGCGCTGCTTTAACAGATAGGGCAGGGCGAATTCATTCAGCGTCACGTAGTTATACTGGTCGCGGTAGAACCATGTCTCGTTGGATGTCATGGCCTGCACGACGTCATGGATCAACTGGGGATCGGGCACGGCGCGCAGCGCCAGCGTCATGGACTCAATCGTGGGATAGCCCCATTTACTGACGATAGGGGTCAGCCGGGATTCCAGCAGGTAGGTTTTCTCGGGGTTGATATCGACCCCCGATTCCTGCAACAGCAGATCCCTGTAAACTTCGAAATCGCCCAGCCTCATGCCACTTCTTCCTTCAGCAGGCCGATCTGGATCAGCTTGGCCTGCATCGTATCGCGGTTGAAAGGCTTCATGATGTATTCCGTGGCGCCCGCGCGCAAGGCCCGCTCGATATGATTTAGATTATCCTCGGTCGTGCAGAAGATAACCTTGACGTCCTGGCCGTTCTCCATGGCGCGAAGCTTCTCGACGAATTCAAGGCCGCTCATCACCGGCATGTTCCAGTCGACGATAATCAGTCCGGGCATATAGTGCTGGCACAGGTCGAAGGCGTGCTTGCCGTCCTCGGCTTCCTCGCAATCGAACCCCAGGTCTTCGAGAATCCTTTTGGAAACCTGACGGACAAGACGGCTGTCGTCGATAATCAGGCAGGAAGTCGGCATTGGAATATCCTCACGCAATTTCAGTCTTTGTATTTTGTATAATTAAGGCAGAGCCTTGCGCTCCTTGCCTTTATTCTAGCCAGCGTTCCTTAACCGGGTGTTAACAGGCTGGAAAGATTGATAAAAACCTGCGCCCATATGCCCCGCAAAGTAAAATGCCTGTATCTGGATACCGTGCTCATGGATTTCTGCTCAAATCCGTGAAGGTATCGCCGATACAGGCATTTTTTCCGGCTTTCGCCTGACACACCCCAACCCCGGTTGTCCGGTAGAAGAGTTCACCCTAATTTGTTTATAAGAAGCGGCTTTGCATCGCTTCGTTACATTCAATTTACACGGCTCCGGTAAAGGCCTGCTTAAAAATACATGCAATTTTATCAATAAAATCAACTATTTGATATAATTTATCTCAAATTTTATAGATCCCGGGTTTCCTGCCGCGCGGGTGTGGTGAATAATCTTCCAAGGATTCTCCAGTAACGGACGTCATACCAAGGATATGAACGCGCAAAGCGATGCACAACTGATCGAACAGGCGACGCGCGGCGATGCGCGCGCGTTCGAGGCGCTGGTCAATCGCCATTACGACACCATGTTCCGGATGGCGTTCAAATGGTGCGGCAACCGCAACGATGCCGAAGACGTCACGCAGAACGCCTGCATCAAGCTGGCGCGCAGTTTGAAGACATATGAGCGCAAGGCCGCGTTCACGACATGGCTTTACCGCCTGGTCATCAATACGGCCATTGACATGCAGCGCGCGGAGAAACGCCACGACCACGCGCAAAGCGAAGCCGATGAGATGGCAGGCGGCGATAATCCGGAAAGCGCCTATTACGCGCAGGAAATGATGCGGCAGATCGGCAAATTGCCGGAGAAGGAAAAGACCGCGTTGCTGCTGGTGTTCGGAGAAGGGATGAATCACGCCGAAGCCGCTTTTGTCATGGCGGTCAAGGAAAGCACGGTGTCGTGGTACATCCACGAAGCGCGCAAGAAACTGGAAGCATTCGAGAATAGGGAGCGCCGTCATGGATGAAGCGCAGCTGAAGAAAATTCTGGGTGACGCGCCGGTGCCCCCGGCGGATGACAACGCGCGCAAAGCCGCGCTGAATCTGGCGCTGGCGGAATTCGAAGCCGTGCAAAGAGAAAGCAATAATATTTCCCAAGGAAACTCCCTGTGGGTCCGTCTTACCGGCAGAACCCACTCACAAAGGAGAGAACCTATGAACAAGAAACTCGTATATGGCGGCATGGCCACGGCGATGGTGGTCGTGCTGGCGGCGGCGGTGACCATGCAGAATTATTACAATCCGTTTGTGACGCACAGCGGCAGCGGTGATACAGCCGTGGCGCAGCTTGAGGTTGTCAGCCCTGAAATGAAGATGGCGCAAGGGCAGAGATATGAGGAAACGGCCAGCGGCAGTGCCGCCGCCATGCCGCAGCAGGAAATGGCGATGGCCGACGCTTCTGTCGCGAATATGGCCCCGGCCCCGGCAGGTCGTGCGGCGCCGATGATGGCCAGCAAGAGGATGGCGGTCGAATCTTTCGCGGGCGGGGCGATGCCCTCGATCGCCTATATGCCCGAACCGATGCCGTATCCCGGCTATCAGGATGTGGGCCGCGACAAGTTCGAGGGTTTTGATGAAAACCCCGTCAGGCTGGTGCAGCAGGAGCCTGTTTCGACCTTCTCGATCGACGTCGATACGTCGTCCTATGCGTTCGTGCGCCGTCAGCTGAACAGCGGCGTATTGCCGCAGAAAGATGCCGTGCGCGTCGAGGAAATGATAAACTACTTCGATTACGATTACCCGCTGCCGGAAGGCAAGGCACAGCCATTCAAGCCGAGCGTCACCGTCGTCCCCAGCCCGTGGAACGAAGGCCGCAAGCTGATTCATATCGGCATCAAGGGCTATGACATAGAAAAAGCGCAGGCGCCGGACAGCAACCTCGTGTTCCTGCTGGATACGTCGGGTTCGATGAACGCGCCGGACAAGCTGCCGCTGCTGGTCAGTTCTCTCAAGATGCTGCTGGAAACGCTGAAACCTGACGATACGATTTCGATCGTCACTTACGCGGGTTCGGCAGGCACGGTGCTGGAGCCGACCAAAGTCAGCGACAAAGCGAAGATCGTCGCCGCGCTTGAAAATTTGGGCGCGGGTGGCAGCACGGCGGGCGCGGAAGGAATCCGTCAGGCTTATGCATTGGCGGAAAGCAGCTTCAGGAAAGAGGCGGTCAATCGTGTCATCCTCGCGACCGATGGCGATTTCAATGTCGGCATCACCAGTCAGGAAGAACTGAAAGACTTCATCGAGCATAAACGCGATAGCGGCATCTTTCTCTCGGTCCTCGGTTTCGGACAGGGCAACTATAACGACAGCCTGATGCAGGCGCTGGCGCAGAACGGCAACGGCACCGCCGCCTATATCGATACGCTGAACGAAGCGCGCAAGGTACTGGTCGAGGAGGCGTCATCGACATTGTTCCCGATCGCCAAGGACGTGAAGATACAGGTCGAATTCAACCCGGCACGCGTCGCGGAATATCGCCTGGTCGGTTACGAAACCCGCAAGCTGAACCGCGAGGACTTTAACAACGACAAGGTCGATGCCGGCGATATCGGCGCGGGCCATACCGTGACCGCGATCTATGAGATCACGCCCGTCGGCGGCCCCCGCGCTGTGGATGACAGCCGTTATGCGGCGGCGGAAACGGAAACCGCGAAAGTGACCGAAGGCACAGGCAACGAATATGCCTTCCTGAAAATCCGTTACAAGCTGCCGGATCAGGACGTTTCGAACCTCATCACCACGCCGATAGAAAAGGCGGAAGACGGCAAGCCTTCGGACGATGTGCGTTTCTCCATCGCGGCGGCCAGCTTCGGCCAGATGCTCAAAGGCGGCAGGAATACCGGCAAGCTGACCTATGACGACATCATCAAAATGGCGCAGGAGGCGAAAGGCGCTGACGAATTCGGCTACCGCGCGGAGTTCATCAATCTGGTGCGCCTTGCCAGATCGGCCCCGGCTCTGCCTGACACGCAGCCCTGAATATAAATTTTCAAACGAGAACCCCGCGCAAATCGCGGGGTTTTTCTTAAGATCATGCGGAAAGACAGGTTTTGTTAAGGAATTAACCCCTATCATGGAATGCAGGAGTATGTTTGAAGGACGATTGAATGCCGCGCGAAGATCGCC
>CAKTCH010000117.1 GCA_934538895.1 uncultured Alphaproteobacteria bacterium | reverse complement strand
GTTATATACGGATTGCGGTTCGTCACCCGGAAGCCGACGCCGCCGGAACCGCCGCGCGCGCCCGGCACGCTCGCGCTGCTGACGTCGCCGAACGAATAGGAACGCGCTTTCAGCGGGCCTAGCAGATTAGACTCGTTGGAATCCTTGCCGAAGGTCGCGCTTAAGGTTTGCAGCGCGTGCATCTGGTCGCCCGATGCAATGGCCCGCATCGTATGCCCTATCATATCCCCGGCCATGACGGCGCTATGGCTGCGCGACTTCCGGATATCCTCCCCGTCGCCGGAGCGGAAGAAATCATAGCGCGTCGATACATCCACGTTCGGCACGCTGGCCAGCTGGTAAGGATCGTCATGGCGCGGCAAGGAGGGCGGCGGCATCAATAAACGTTTCTGACGCCGCAAACGGTCCCACTTTTCGATGACGGGCCATTTCTGCTCCGTCGTTTTGATATCGAGCTTCTGATAGCGGAAGCTGGCCTTGCCCTGGAATTGAAAAACCTTGGCCAATACCGCGCTGCGCACCAGTATATCCGCGTCTTCGACCAGAACGTCCCCTTCCGCGAGCTCATAAGTACGGTCTTCCGCCGTGACCGTCATCGCCTGGGCGTCGAGCCTGAATTTCTTGTTCTCGCGAATATACCAGCCTTCGGCGACTTTCTCGGCGGGTTTCACATCGATCGCGAATTGCGCGATGCTGACGAAATCGAATAGCGACAGCAGGATATCATCGCCCTGCTTGATCCCCAGCACAGGCTGGTTGAAGACCAGCCCGTAACGCCCGCCCACCGCGATCTGCATCAGCAGGATTTCCCCGTCGGGGATAGCCTTCATATTCTCGCGGCCATGGACCTGATCCATATAATTATCGGCGCGTTCGAAATTATAATCCACGCTATCGACCAGCTGGCGGGCCAGATGCACGAGCGCCGGACGCGATACGGCATGATCCGTTGCGGTTTGTGCTGTAACAGGCAGGGCGTTCCCCAGGCAAACGCTCACCATCAGGCTGGCAAGCAATCCCCCGCGCCAGCGGCGTAGCAAACTGCTACACGCCCACGCAATATGGGAATCAGGAATGGGTTGGGAAGAATGCATAAATCTTCACAGGAAAAATGAAACAGCGGAATCGGTGATCGGCAAGGCGGGAATAACCAACATGTATAAGTAAATCACACTCGTTGAATCGGCTCAAGTTTTGTCCACATTTCATAACGGATTCTCATAATGCGAAAAAGAATCCGCGTGCCATGAATCCGGAAAAGGCGAGTATTTAGAATACATTAAGGATGAATTAACCTATAATGTATGATAATGAGGTTACGATGTGAGTCTGGAAGTATTCCCGGGCATCACGAAACCAGACTTACGTTAAGGGCAACAGAAGGAGAAACCTTATCATGAAGCTTACATTCACAAAATTGGCGATGATCGGCGCAGTAGCGCTGACCTTTGCCGTATCCTCGCAGGAGGCGCAGGCGCAGTGCGCGGTGACGACAGCCGTGACATTCGACGCCGAAGTCCCTGAAACTATGAATATCTGCGCGACCATCGACAATACGTTCACCACGGAAGTCACGGATATCGATTTCGGAGTCATCGGCGCGACCAATTCCGACGGCAGCGGCGGCGCCACCGACACCCCGGGCTGCCTTCTCATGCTGCCGACGGCATCAGGCGTTATTGATGAATCGAACGCCAGTTGCGGCGGCGTGGCCGTAACAGACGGACGTCGCGCGCGTATCGTTTCCTCGACCGGCACCGGCACATTGGGCTTGATCGATATCCTGCCCAACGGCGCCTTCGTGGATCAGGAAGTCAGGTTGCAGTTTGATGTGCTCAACCGCACGATGACCTGTGCGGGCGACGGCGTGGCACCGGACTCGGCCCACCTGCTGATTCATTCCCTGACATCCGATCAGAGCACGACGGCGGCTTCATGGGTATGGGACACGGATCTCACCACCAGTAACGAAAACGCCGTCATCGGCGCCGATGACACCGCCGATAGCACGGACCCGCTGACGGCTGGCTCTCTGGCCATCAATATCGGGGCGGAAATCTGGACCGACGGCACAGGCGACGTTTATGAATCGGGCACATGCCAGGGTTCGTTCAACGTGACGCTGTTCTACTAGGATAGATAATTTCGGCAAAGCCCGCTTGCCATTCCGGCAGGCGGGCTTTAGCTTTACAGGCATGAGCCTGAAGCAAAAGTTAATCCTGTCTGCCCTGTGCCTGATCGCCGCGCCGTTCCCCCTGTACGCGCAGGTGGATATCGAAAACGGCGTCCCCGTGACGATTCCCGTCGATGCCGAGATGGACAATAACTTCTCGGTCGATGTCACGGATATCGATTTCGGCGTCATAGCCGCCACGAACGCCATCGGTGAAACGGCAGAGCTGACCATAACCCCCGGCGGGACCCTTGATGAAACGACAGGAAATACGGGCGCACGGGCGCGGCTGGTATCGAACGGCGGCGGCAGGCCCGGCACGCTGGATATTGAAAGCGCGCTTGCGGACCAGACCATCACGATCAGATACGGCAATATCACCAACCTGACCTGCGGCACTTGCGCGGGCACGCCTCCCGTATTGGTCGTATCGCGTATTGCCGATGATGCGGCGCTGCAGAACGGGGTATGGTCGGCGGATTCCGGCAGCCCCGACGGCGACGCTGTCCCAGGCCGGATACAAACCGGCAATGACGGCGCGGCACGGATCAATATCGGCGTGACGCTGCGTACCGACGGCAGCGGCACCGCCTATCCGTCCGGCACTTACGTGGGGTCCCTGGAAGTCACACTGGAGTACTGAGCATGAAAAAGCTGGTTTTCCTGACATATGCCGCGATCTGCCTCTGGCCGTTGCAGGCGCAGGCGCAAACGAAACTGAGCGAGGTCACCCCCCTCAGCTTTGGCCGGTTTTCCGTGACCAGCTACAACGTATCGCGCGACCTGACCGTGGACGCCGCGACGAACAGCGTCAGCGCCGCTCCGGAATTCGTCATCGAAACGCCGCCGCAACGCGGGGAATACAGGCTGGAGGGATTCGCCCCCGGCACCGAGATCACGATCACGATCGGCGAGGGTGAACTGGCAGCGGGCGCCGCGAACGCCTTCACCACGGTCGATTATACGGTAAGCCCCTCTCCCGTCGTCGCGGGCGATGACGGAGACGTAGTATTTTATATCGGCGCAACCTTGCGTACGCGGGGCGACGGTGTATTCTATGACACAGGCCGTTATCAGGATGATCTCGACATACAATTCGACTGGATTCCCTGAGCAAGGAGAAAAATATGGCACCGACGCAGAATAAACTGATGATCCTGAGCCTGCTGGCGTTGCTGGCGCTGCCGTTTCTTCCCGGTAAGGCGCAGGCGCAAACCATGATCATGCCCACGCGCGTTACTTTCGAGAACCGCGACCGCTCGGCGGAAATTACACTGTTCAATCCGTCGAACCAGAATCCGGTGACCTACAAGCTCATGTGGCTGAACCGCGCCCTGACGGAAGACGGCAATTTCAAAACACTGGACGGCCCCTTGAATCCCGAATTCGACCCCGAGACGGCGCTGCTTTTCAGCCCGCGTCAGGTGACGCTGCCCCCCGGCGGCAAGCAGAAACTGAGAATATCGCTGCGCCGCCCCGCCGATCTTCCCGACGGCGAGTATCGCGCGCACCTGAACGTGCAGCGTCAGGGCGGCGGCACGCGGGACCTGAGGGCCACGGGCGTGCCCGACGGGCTTAATCTTAAAATGGGTATGAATTTCGGCATCGCCATTCCCGTCATCGTGCGTCAGGGCGGCCCGTACGACACCACCGCCACGATCGGCAAGCCCGGTTTCGTGCCTGCCTCCGCCGACGGTAAAAAACCGGCACAGATCAAATTCGATATTACCCGGACGGGCAAGTACAGCGCCAACGGCAAGGTCACCGTGTTCTGGACGCCCCCCGGTGGCAAGGAGCAGATCATCGCCAATCGTAACAATATGAAGGTTTATCACGAAGTCGATAAGCTGCAGGTCACCTTGCCGCTGCGCAAGGGCGTGACCAGGGTTACGGACGGCAGCCTGCGCATCGTCTTCGAAGGCGAAGACCCTGACGACGGCATCAAATTCGACGAGAAAATTTTCCCGATCGGCGGATAAGCTTTTTCAAAGATCACGGTTTTGTCTTCCCGGTTGACCGCCTGAGTCCGGCCCCGTACTCTTGTATGGTAGTGATTCGTCCAGAAGGGGCGCGTCGTTACGGGGCTCAATAGTTTAAGTTCAGGATTACCATCACTTGCAGTCCAGCTTCTGGACGTCCATGCCGGGTGTCTCCGGCAAGAACCTATGGCTATCAAAATTCACGCGCCAGGCCTTGATTCTGTCCGCGTGCATCGTCATGTCAGCCCCCCTGACCGGCTGCGGCGGCGCCAGCCCCCAGACAAGCGCGGTCAAAACTGAAAATCCTGAAGAAAGCGGCGCCGTTGCCCCCCTGACCGGCCCTGTTGCCGCCCCGCCCGGTGCCGATAAGCGCCCCCTGAAACCCGGCCAGACCAACCGTCCGCTCGGAAAGGACGGTCTGCCGCAATTACAGGCCAAAGGCATCAATTACGAACAATTATTTACAGAACGCATCAGTGACGACAACAGGCGCTTCGAGCGCGTGGAGAATGCCGTCATGGATATGCGCCGCGATTTCGAAGCCGTCCTGCCCGCCGTCATGCGTCTGGTTGCCGTAGAAGACGACATCCAGAATCTGGTGGGGCAGCTCGAAACCCTGCTGAGGAACGAGCCCTCTTCAGCACCGTTGATCCCGACGGAACCGTTACCGGCCCACCCCATGCCCCCCGTGATCGAGGACCTGGCCCCTGAACCCGGTACCGCCCCGACCCCCGGAGAAACCGCCGCACCGGCTGTGAATGAGCCCGCAGTACGGACGGATAGCATGGAAACAGCGCAAACCGGACCCACGGAGATCATACCGGAAGCCGCATCCCCGCCGGAAGCGGCACCCCCGCCGCCTACGCCCATCAGTGCCGCGCCGCCGCCTGAAACAGCGCCGCCGCCCCCCGCACCCGCTACATCCGTCGCGGGGAATGCCGTGTCCGCCATGCGCTTCGGCGTCGATGGCGGTAAAACACGCATCGTCTTCGATTCCGATGCCTCTGTGACTTACAAAAAAGACCTCGATAACGATGAAAACCTGTTGGTCGTGGAACTGCCGGGCATGGGCTGGAATGCCGGTGCCGCAGGCACGCCGCCCTCCGACTCCCATGTGCAGTCCTGGACCGCGCAGCCGCTCTCCGATGCGGGCGGCACACGCGTCATCATGATTTTAAGAAAACCGGCCACGGTGTCCTATGAAGCCACGCTGAAGCCGGAACCGGGCAGCCCCCATCACCGCCTTGTCCTGGACTTGCGGTAATACATAAAAAAAACCGGAAGAATTCCGGCCTTTCCGATCCCCGTTCGCAAAGCACCTGAATGTCTCAGGCGCTTTGCCTGTCGATATCCCGCGCAATGGCGTAAGCCTGCGTGCCTTTATGAATAATTC
>CAKTCH010000116.1 GCA_934538895.1 uncultured Alphaproteobacteria bacterium | reverse complement strand
ATCGCGGCGGAACCGCGGCGCAGGGAGCCCTGGGAAATGGCGAGCGTCAAACTGTCCATCACGCGGATGAACGGCACGATGCCGGATGTCTTGCCGTTACGCCCGACTTTCTCGCCGATCGACCGCACGTTGCCCCAGTAAGAGCCGATGCCGCCGCCAAGGGACGCCAGCCATACGTTCTCGTTCCAAAGGGATACGATATCCTCCAGCGCGTCGCCGGTTTCGTTCAGGAAGCAGGAGATCGGCAGGCCGCGGTTGGTGCCGCCGTTTGAGAGAATCGGCGTGGACGGCATGAACCAGAGTTTGGAGATATAATCATAAATGCGCTGGGCATGGGCGGAATCGTCGCCGTAATACATGGCCACGCGGGCGAACAGATCCTGAAAACCCTCTTCGGGCAGCAGGTAGCGGTCCGTCAGCGTCGCCTTGCCGAATTCCGTTAATTTATCGTCTCTGGAGCGATCGATCTGAACGCGATTGCCGCGTTCCACCTGGGCAACATCAAACATGAGCTTACTCTCCCACGAACAAGCAGGTTATACACAGATTAAAGATGGTTGGCTGTGGACGGATTGTGGATAAACACACCATCCATTGCGGTTTCAACCCCTCCATACTACTACATATCGTGCCCCCCTCAAGTATGACTATATTCCCATTCCTGCCGCGGCGGCGGCGGACATGACTCGCAAGTCTTGATTTGCAGGGCTTTGCGGCGATGATCCGCACCCTTTTCCACATATCCACCGGACCGCAAAAAGAATAAAACGCAACACGATTTCAGGATTACCAAAATTAAATTAGCTTTCCTTCGATACAGGGAAAGGGGCCGCCACCGAATCGTCAAAGGTTAAGCAATTGATAAATAAATATAATTATAAAAAGAATCGGGCGCCTGACTCCTTGATTACCATGGCGCCCCGGGGAATCTTCACCCCATACTCCTGCAACCATGCCAAAGTGGTTGCGCTACAATAAAAAATGCCGACTCCGCCAGTTTTAATTTAGGATTTTTGTCCTTTTCTGAAACGCTCTGCCCTGTGCTGTTACCGGCTGGATACCGGACGCTGCCCCGGCGTTTTTCCTTTCGCATGTTGCGGGCGCCTGTGCTAGAACCACCGCAAAATCAACACGAAACCGAAAAGGTTTAAAGGGAATAAACCATGCCCGCCTTCAAGAAGCCGCTCCGCAACCGCCAGACAAAAATCGTCGCCACGCTCGGCCCCGCCTCTAACACCGAGGAAATGATCGAAAGACTGTTTCTCACCGGGGTCGATGTCTTCCGCCTGAATTTCAGCCACGGCAAACACGAAGACCATGCCGCGCGCGTCCAATCCATTCGCGCTGTCGAAGAACGTTATGGCCGCCCGATCGGCATCATCGCCGATCTTCAGGGCCCGAAGCTGCGCGTGGGCCGTTTCAGGGAAGGCGCGATCGCGCTGAAACCCGGCATGAAGATCCGCCTCGACCTCGACACCGCGGAGGGTGATGAAACCCGCGTCAACCTGCCGCATCCGGAAATCATCAGCGCGATCGAGCCCGGCGCGTTCATCCTCTGCGACGACGGCAAGGTGCGGATGCAGATCGCCGAAAAGGGCAAGGATTTCCTGGTCGCCGAAGTCATCTCCGGCAACAAGCTTTCGAATAACAAGGGCGTGAACGTTCCCAACACCGTGCTGCCGATCGCCGCCCTCACCGAAAAGGACCGCAAGGATCTGGTGGCCGCGCTCGACATGGGCGTGGACTGGGTCGCGCAAAGCTTCGTGCAAAAGCCGGAAGACGTGGCCGAGGCGCGCAAGCTGATCGGTGGCCGCGCCTGGCTGATGGCCAAGATCGAAAAACCCTCGGCACTGGAAACCTTCGATGAAATCCTCACCCATGTCGACGGCATCATGCTGGCGCGTGGCGATCTCGGCGTCGAAATCCCGCCGGAAGACGTTCCCAGCGTGCAAAAGCGCGTGGTGCGGCAGGTCCGTTACGCCGGAAAGCCGATTATCGTCGCGACGCAAATGCTGGAATCGATGATTGAAAACCCGGCCCCGACCCGTGCCGAGGCGTCCGACGTCGCCACCGCCGTTTATGACGGCACCGACGCCGTGATGCTGTCCGCCGAAACCGCCGCCGGGCAGTACCCGGTCGAGGCCGTTTCGATCATGGACCGCATCTGCCGCAAGGTCGAAGGCGACGAAGTCTATCGCCGTATCATGGACACCAACCACCCCGATGCCGACACCGAACCCGGCGACGCGATTACCGTCGCCGCCGTGCAGGTGGCGCAAACCATCAAGGCCGCCTGCATCACCAACTACACCTCTTCCGGTTCGACCACCCTGCGCACCGCGCGTCAGCGCCCGCCCATGCCGATCCTCTCGCTGTCGCATTCACAGGTAACGACGCGCCGCCTGATGCTGTGCTACGGCGTTTACGCGGTCTTCACCGAGGATAAAAAGACGTTCGACGAGGCCGTCGCGACCGCCGTGAAATCGGCAGCGGAAATCAACCTCGCGCAAAAAGGCCAGCGCCTCGTCATGACGGCGGGCGTGCCTTTCGGCACCCCCGGCTCGACCAATATCCTGCGCGTGGCGTGGGTGGAATAAGCGGAGTGATGCTCCAAAGGGATTCTTATCATCGGCAACCATAAGTTAGGAAAATCTACTTCAATTCTTTGATAAAGAGCCGCAAGGCCATGGGGTCAGATAAAATCCCCATTCCACTTGATATTCTGTGCCGGAAGATGGGTTTGGAGAACAAGAAACGGCACTCCGTATATTGTCGACATCAACCAAAAATGTTCTTCCCTTAAATACACAAGAAATAGGAAACAGCAGGATTTCTGGCTAGAACAGTTCAGGACTCATGAGACTGTTTCTATCAATAACCGGGCCCCCAATATGTCTGTACAAGAGATTGTGAGAAACATTATGAAATTGGCTGTGAGATAATACTTTTGAGAGATCTTTCATGTCATCTTTGAAACTGTTTATTGTTCGCCATGCTCCCGTTGTGGGGCAAAAAGGCTTTATTTACGGAGAGGAAGCTGACATTGATCTCGAAGGTCAGATAGAAATGTTGCAACTGTTGGCTGATAAATTACCTAGCCCTGAAAAGTCGGTCTGGTATCACTCAGGTGTCGATAGAGCGCGTAGGACGGCTAACGCTATTCTTTCTCTCATGGGGCAGTCCCATGAAAATATATCCGGGCATGAAGGTTTTAAGGAACAAGATTTTGGCGATCTGATTGGATGCCGGCACGAAGACATTACAAACCATCTTACCTTCGTAAAAGGTAAGATTCATGCACCCCACCCCCCTAATGGAGAATCGATAGAGAAGTTTGTCTGCCGGGTAGGTTCTGCGATCAAAGATGTCGGAACAATATCTTCTTCGAATGGTAAGCAGTCTGTCGTTATTTTCTCACATGGAGGCACTATTCGTGCCGCGCACACCGCTATTAATGAATTACCCTTGCAAAACTTCATCATATTGGATACGCCGCCTCTTTTCGCATATGAATGCAGCATAGAGAAGCTCTGTAAATAAGCTCCTATCTGAAAATTGGATCATCCTTTTGCTTAGGCTTATGCAATATAATTGCGGGAGGACCAAATCTCCGTAGGCTATCGTAACCAAGCCCTAAACCAACGCTGACAAGTTTGTTCTCTTCAGATATTACGGCTTGAGGAAACTGTTTCTCGATGGCCCCTTTCAGTATCGGAATTTCCGTCGTTCCACCTGTCATGACGGCGGGCGTGCCTTTCGGCACCCCCGGCTCGACCAACGTCTTGCGCGTGCAGGCATCGACAGGGTTTTTGGAAACCGCCTTCGATTCAATCTAAAAAGGGAACGCCTTAGGCAGGATTCAGGGCCTGACGAATCATCGCGGCCATCTGGTCGGGTGCGTCGCTGCTATGGAAAAGATGAAGCACCTTGCCGTCCGGCCCGATCAGGTAAACCAATGCGGAATGGTTCATCATATATTCAGTATGGGCGGGGTCCTGTGCCTTGGCGGCATAGACCTTGTAAATATCTTCCATGTGCTCGATCTGCTTCACCGATCCGGTCAGGCCGATAAAGCGCTCATCGAAACGGCCCAGATAGTCCTTCAGCACTTGCGGGGAATCGCGTTCCGGATCGATGGTCACGAACAGCGGCGCGATGCGGGCGGCTTCGTCCCCCAGCGCTTCCAGCACCAGCGTCAGGCGCTTCAGCTCCGTCGGGCACACATCGGGGCAATAGGTAAAGCCGAAAAACATCAGGCGGAACTTTCCGGCGTAATCACGGTCGGTCACGCCCTTGCCGTTATGGTCCGTCAACGACCACGAACCACCCAGCCCTTCAAGCCCCGCGGTGGAAGCGCCCGCCGACGGCGCCATGGCGGACATGCCGCGCTCCGCCCCCGGTTTCAGCGCATAACCCGCCACCGTGACCAGAACCATTAGAAGAACCCCGACGAGTATGAAAAAATTCTTTTGCTGCATGATTTATACATAGGAACAACAGGCCGGGGAATCAAGCGGTAAAAACCCCGTACGGGAAGGAGGGCCGTACGGGGATCAGGTGTAATAAACGCTTGTCAGAACCCCTAAAGAACGTCCAGCATCTGCGATACCAGCGGATGGCGGACGATGTCGGCGGATTGCAGGCGCACGACGCCGATATCGGGAATACGTGAAAGCCTGTCGGCGGTTTCAGCCAGCCCCGACAAACCGTCCAGCAGATCCGACTGGTGCGGGTCCCCCGTAATCACCATCGTCGAATGCCACCCCAGACGCGAGAGCAGCATCTTGAGTTGCTGGTAGGTGCAGTTCTGCGCCTCGTCGATCACCACGAACGCGTTGTTGAGCGTGCGCCCGCGCATGAAGCCGATCGGCGCGATCTCTATCGTGCCCTCCTCAAGATGCTGGCGCACGCGCTTGCCGCCCATACGGTCGCCGAGCGCGTCATAAAGCGGTCTTAAATACGGGGCCATCTTTTCATGCATGTCACCGGGCAGGAAGCCGAGGGACTCGCCGGCCTCCATCGCCGGGCGCGACAGGATGATGCGCTCGACTTCGCCTTTCTCCAGTTTCTCGACCGCCGCGGCGATCGCGAGATAGGTCTTGCCGCTGCCGGCGGGGCCGATCGCCAGCGTCAGGTTGTGGCGGTTGATCGCGTCCATCAGTTGCTGCTGGCCCGGCGTGCGGGCGCGCACATTCTTCACATATTTCTTGTCGCGCTGCTGGTCGATGGTTTCATCGAGCGGATGCCAGTCCAGATCGTCGAAAGCGGGGCGAATGACGTTTCCTTCTCTCACGGGCCGTTGAGGGGGTCTGGCGCGGCGTGGTTTTTTGGACATGGCGATACTCCTGGGTTTGCAAGGTTGAAAGGAGAAAGCACGGCAAATGACGGGAAGCAGGCGCCGGATGACAGGCGCATGACGGGGGTGGGCGGCATGAAATTGAAAACGGCAGGAAAGTTTTCTCTGGTGCGGGCTTGCGCGGCACCGGAACGCACGATCGAAATGCGGGGTCCATGAGATGAAGGCAATGAATGTCCTTGGTTGAACCGTTCCTTGAGAACGAGTCTATCTGATTCGCGCCCCCTTGTCATGCAAACTGACCGGCGCAAGCTC
>CAKTCH010000115.1 GCA_934538895.1 uncultured Alphaproteobacteria bacterium | reverse complement strand
CTCGTAACAGCGGTTCCAGTATACGGCACGCGCCCTGGTTGTTTCAGCCAGATTGGTTATAATCTGCTCGGCATCGCCGCTGAAGCAGGCGAGATTGCCGGAAAGGCTGCCGTTCAGCGCGTGTAATGAGTGATGCAGCCACACACGGCTGGCGCCGCCCATTTTCCACGGGCCTGCATTATCGTCGTCGAGAACATAGACGGGAATGACTGGCGCCCCCGATTTCGCCGCTGCCGTCAGCGCAGGATTATCCGACAGGCGCAAATCCTGACGGAACCAGACGATCACCGGGGCAGGGGGCATTAGCCGTCCTTGTTGATCTGCGCGATCAGTTCCTGCAATACGGCATCGGCCTTATCGTTATCGATCTGGCAGGTGCCGGCGGCCTCGTGCCCGCCGCCGCCATATTTAAGCATAAGGTTGCCGACGTGGGTATTACTGGTGCGGTTCAGGATCGATTTGCCGGTGGCGAACACCGTATTCTGCTGGCCTTTGCCCCACATGGCATGAATCGAAATATTGCACTGGGGAAACAGCGCATAGATCACGAAGCGGTTCGTGGCCCAGATATTCTCTTCCTCGCGCAGGTCGAGCACGATCAGGTTGCCTTTGATCTGCGAGCAGCTTTCGATTTGCTGGCGTGCTTTAATGGCCTGTGCGTGATAGATCTCGACACGCTCCTTTACATCCGGCATTTCCAGTATTTCTTCGATCGAATGCAATTCGCGGCAGTAATCGATCAGCTCCATCATCAATTGATAATTGGAGATATGGAAGTCGCGGAAACGGCCCAGGCCTGTGCGCGCATCCATGATAAAGCTCAGCAGTTCCCAGCCTTGCGGGTCGAGGATGTCCTCACGGGTAAAGGCGGCAGAGTCCGCCTTGTCCACGGCTTTCATCATGTCGTCGCTGATGCGCGCCAGTTGTGGATTCGATTTGCCGCCGAAATAATCGTAAAGCACACGCGCAGCCGAAGGTGCGTTTACATCGATAATATGGTTCTCTTTCCTCCCGCCAATGCGCACCGTCTCGCTGGCATGATGGTCGAAGCATAGGTAAACCCCCTCGGCGTAAGGCAGGTTGGTGCTGATATCGCGGGCACTGACTGCGATCTTGCCGTCCTGCATGTCTTTCGGGTGCGCGAAAGTCACTTCGTCGATCAGACCCAGTTCCTTCAGGATAATCCCGCATACCAGCCCGTCCATGTCGCTGCGCGTGATCAGGCGGTATTTCTTGTTCGGCTCGGGAAGGATTTTGGCGGCGGCTGTCATGCAAGTCTCCTGCGGGATATTGTTCCTGTCGAATGATAGAGAAGCGTCAGAAAGCTTCAATTCTAATAGTGGAAAGCTAACGGGGGATTAACGTAAAATCTCCTGCATTATGATAAATTAATCGGGTTTCCGCTCAAACACCTTGTAGGTGATTTTAAGGTTTCTGAAATGTCTTTGATCGGGGAAATAAAGCCCTTGATTAATCACAAGATCAGGCCGCGGGCGATACGCTGCCCAGGCTTTCTGAAAGTCATCCTCCTGCCCGAACGTTTCAAACAGATCGAAATCCATACCACCCTGCAAGGTAAACCGGCCCACCATGACGTAGCGCGGCTTATAACGATTGAGGTCTTCCGCTAACATGATCTCGTATTTGTGGCGCAGGCGTTCATATTCAGCCGGATTGGCTTGTTGCAGACGATGAAGTCCGGAGAGAAACCAGAGCGAAGGAAAGCGCGAAGCCCATTCCTTGCCGGTATAGGCTGCCGTCTGGTGCGTGATCTCGATATGATTGTTGATGACAAAGAACGGGCAGGGTGCCGGGCAATCGGTCAAAGCCCTGGCTAGCGGCAGCTCTGGATATTGCATGGCTGTAACGGCGTGCAGGCGTGAAGGTGTGGCGATGAATGCGATAACGGTCATCGCTGCCGTCACCAGCATCAAGGCGAGAACGGGAGACATGTAACGCTGGAATAGCTCCTTGCCGAATAACGCCATACCGCACCAGAAGAACGTTACCATTGGTAAAAGCTGATAATGATAGCCGCGCATCTGTACGACGAAGGGAACAAGGCTGATAAGGG
Source organism: uncultured Alphaproteobacteria bacterium (assembly GCA_934538895.1). Lineage (GTDB taxonomy): Bacteria > Pseudomonadota > Alphaproteobacteria > Micavibrionales > Micavibrionaceae > Micavibrio_C. Next base: position 3,583 of record CAKTCH010000115.1, on the reverse strand, counting down.
CCGCCCAAAGGAAAAAGTAAGGCAGCCACGATGTTCTGCCCACCATAACGGCAAACAACAGGATCGCCACGCAGAGCAGGGCATAATAGCCTGCGCGGTATAATACGAATTTGGTGTTTTCATGACCATAGAGCTGCCATATATCCGGCAACACGACATACAGGAAATCGGAAAAATAGAGTAGCAGAATGGCTGCGTATGCAATAACGCCTGCGGCAAGGTAAAGAAAATCAGCGTCTTTCCACACCGATATGCGTTTTTGCGTATAGGCGCGATGCAGGATCAATAATGTGGGCAATAAGCCGTGATGCGGTTTAATCAGTATCAGAAAAGTGCCCGTGAAAAATATCAAGTGCCTGAGCCACGCGGGAACCGGCCAGCCTTTGGTAAGCGCCAGTTGCGTGAGTACAAACGGCACCAGCCACATGCCGATAATCTGGTCGCGCTCAGTGAAGCTTTTGGAAGCCATGACCGTGGCGGCGATTATCAGGGCAGATGCCGCCGCTATGGCGGTAGTTTTTTCAAGTCCCGGTACGGTGCGCAGCACGCGATAAGTAGCCAGTGCCGCTCCCGATGCGAATAATAGCGTATAAAAAAACAAGGCGTTATGCAGGTTGATCCACCCCGTGGCCGTTGCCAGAACAGGCGGAATGTAAAAGATCATGCTTAACGGAGGGTTAGGGTCGTAATAAGACTGGCTTGCCGTCTCGCCGCGCAAAAGCCTTTCAGCGGCCTCGGCCAGCCAGAAAGTATCAGCGGTGATATTCACCTGAATCTGGATTGAAAACCATGTATAGAGCGCATAGGCCAATAACGCCCAGAATGCAAAATTCACAAGGTCGGCCTTATTATCGGGAAGCTCTATAAAAAAAGGTTTTTTACTCATGCCGGGATCTCTCTTAAGGCTTTGCCGCAATCAAAACAGTCCTGCGCCAGCATGGCGGGCGTAATGGGTGGCAGTTTAAAAACATCATGGGTTTTTTCCATGTCGAGATAAAAACCGTCGCGCCGTTCGTCACTGGTGGAAACGATTTCGCCCTTGCCGTATCCCTTGATAATCCATGAGGCGATATCCTGACAAGGTGTCGCATAGCCGGAGCCAAGATTATAAAGCCCGGCTCTGGGCGCGCGCGCCATTACCCCGAGCGCGCGCGCCACATGCCACACGGCAATGAAATCGCGCCTGACGTCCGGGTTTATGTCGAAAACGATCCGGTTCATATTCCTGAGATTTGTAAGCGCCATGCCGAAAAAACTGCGGCGGCCATATTCATGGCCGAACACATTGGCGCAACGCACGACAGTCAGGCGATCGGCGCAGATATCGGAAAGCTGCCTTTCGATACGCCATTTATTCCGCCCATATGGCGTTTGCGGCTGGGGCATATCCTTTTCAAACAAGCGGTTGCTGACGCCGGAACCGTAAACCGCCCGCGAGCTGACCATGATGTAATGACACGACGGCCCCATGGTCCGCGCGAGTTTCAGGTCTATATCCTGATCCGCCTCATATTCATGATGGCGCAAAAAAGGTGAAAATGCGACATTAATCACGCATTGCGCATGATGAGCCCATGAAACATCGGACTGCGCCTCCGTATGCGTCAGGAACGTCCATCCGGCCCCGGAGAAATGCTTTTGCATCTCCCGGCCCATCATGCTGTTCTTTCCGACGACGACGATGCTCATGATGCTGTCACTCGATCCTTTCATATATTTGATAGGTCATGGGTTTATGTTTGTCTTGTGCCGTGCCCCGGAAATAGACGCCCTGATCGATCGTCACCCTCTGGGCCAGCCGGTATTTTGCCCATTCTGAACGAAATTCCGGATTTGCGGAAAAGAATTTTGAAAAGTTGATGGTCCCTCTGCGGGTGACCTTGAATTCAGCCAGCAAAACCAGCTTCGGCTTGTAACGGGCCAGGTCCTCGCCCACCATCTTGCCGTATTTATCCCTCAGGGCCGTGGCTTCCTCCACCCTTCCTTCCCCCAGAAGATTGATAATGGCGGGAATAAACCAGACGGAGGGAAAGCGGGATGCCCACGGGCGGTCATTATAAGCTGCCGTTTGGTGAACGATCTCCATGGTGTCGTTCATCATAAAAAAGGGGCAGGGGGCCGGACATTGGCGCACGATGCCGCTGATCGGCATATCTTTATAATATTGTTCATGCGTGGGAAATGTGCGCATCAGGGGGTAATGCAGCAGGGCCAGCGCCATAACGGCCACCAGCGCGGCAGGCATGGCGTAACGCGCATCGAGGAATCGCACCGCCGTGTCTTTGATCGTACAGGCCAGGCCCATGGCAAAAAACATAACGGCGGGCAACATATGGTAATGATAACCGCGCATCTGCGCCGCATAGGCAATAAAGGCGATAACGGCACAGGCCAGCAGGAATGTACCGGGCCATGAGGGCTTCCGCCCGTTCAGCAGGAAACCGGCGGCCATGACGCCTGCGAATATAAGCACATAATGAGCATAATACTGGACGATGACCGGCGTGGCCGTTTTTGAATAAAGCGACAGGACATCCGGCAGGATGCCAAACGTATAATCGCTGAAGTATGTCAGGCACAAAACCAGATAGGCGCTTGTGCAACAGGCCAGATAAATAAAATCGGCGTCTTTCCACACATCCAGCCGTTTTTGCGTGAGGGCACGGTGCAGGATGATAAGCACGGGCAAAAGCCCGTGATGGGGCTTGAGCAGCACCAGCACCGCCCCCAGAAAAAGCGCCGTATGAAACAGCCAGCGCGGCAGGGGCCATCTCTTCGTAATAAAAACCTGTGTCAGGACAAAGGGGCACAACGCCATACCCAGAATCTGGTCCCGCTCCGTGAACGTGATGCCGGTCAGGACCGTGTTGGCGATGATGAACGCTGACGTGCACAGGAATGCCGTTTGTTCATCGCTGCCCGGAGCGGCCTTCAGTGTTTTGTATAAAAGCAGGGATGTAAGCGCCAGTATCAGAAGAGTGTAATAAAACACACTCATATGAACGGGCATAAGCCCCCACTGCGTCACCAGAGCGGGCGGAACGTATAAAATAACGCTGAGAGGCGGATTAGGGTCGTAATAGGCGGCGGCCATGCGTTCGCCGTTCAGAAACCGCGCGGCGGCCTCGGCCAGCCATAAAGTGTCCGCCGCCGTATAGGCCTGGGCGTAAACATGAAACCATGCACCCAGCAGCCCGGCCATGAGCAGCAGCATAAGGAAGCGTATAAAACGATCCCTGCCTTCCATTCAGGCGGCCCCTTGCAAGGGGCGTCTGACGACGGGCGCCGTTTCATAAAGGTCGTAATGGGCGGCGTACCATGACGCGATGGCGGGCAGTTCCGTGCGCAGGCTGGATTGCGGGGACCAGCCCAGCCCGGAAATCTTCGACCAGTCGACGGCGTAACGGGCGTCGTTAAAGGGGCGGTCGGTGACGTACGTAATATGATCCGCCGTTTTCAAGCCGAACAGGTCGCAAATCATGGTCGCGATTTCGATATTTTTATATTCTTCAATCGTGCCGATGTTATAACATTCGCCGATTTCGCCCTTCTCTATCAGCAGGACCAGCGCCTTCATCAGATC
>CAKTCH010000114.1 GCA_934538895.1 uncultured Alphaproteobacteria bacterium | reverse complement strand
TGCTAAATCCTTGTAATAATAGGGCATTTCAAAAGGGAAACGGCCCAAAACCTGATGGAACAGGGCCGTAATTTACGGATTTCCAAAAGAATGTCAAGGAAATAGCAGCATAAATCTCCTTGATGTGAATTTCTCATAATATTAGTATGCGCATGAATACATTTAATCGCGAGAGGGTTTAAGATGAACAAGAGAGAGGCTCAATTTGCGCGTGTTATAGGGGGCGCCGGTGCAGGGCTTGCGTTTGTGGCCGCGACGACTTTTGGGGTTTTTGAAACAGGCATTAAGCTGGATGGACAAAGCAAAGAGCAGGCCGAAAAGGGGAAGATAACCGTGATCGCGTCCTGTACTGAGGAGACAAAAACGTCCCGCAAATTTCAGGATCACATCGACGACCTGCAATTGAAAGCTATCGGGGAAGAAAAACCGGTAACAAAAAATTTAAATTTCGCCATGACCGAAGAAGAATGCCAGAAGGTGAAGGCTGGCCGGCCTCACCCGCAGTAACACCGGAATATTTTCTTGTTTATATCAAGCTTTATGGAGAATTGAATGAGTGCACCAGATAAGTTCATGGAGATATTCGCTCCCTTTCTAGTAGCGACTATGTTAGGAACAACGATTATAGATAGTTCTGAGGAACGTAAAACGGATGTTCGCCTTGACAATTCTTCTCTTAGAGAGCTAGCCGAGTTAGGCCGCATGTCAGCGGAAACCGGTTGTAACCATCTGGAAAAAAAGTTCCGGAATCTCCAAAACTATTTCGATAAACTCTCCGCTGATGCGGCAGAGGATGAGAAACGGGCGGTAAAAAATCCGGACCACGCCATGACATATGATGAATGCATGAGCATAATGCGGGAACGCCAGAAAAACGCGGATTCACCGGCCCCTTGATCTTTCCGGCGCCATTCTGAGAAACTCCGTTTTTATGCGCTATGGCACGGATTATCTTCACGCAGGTGTATATTTCCAAACGTTATTGCGGCGGGAAGGCCTTCCCGCAATTTTAGCGTCGTTTCTTGCCCTTTACAGGCGAGCCGCGGGATTTCCCGCCCCTTGACGGGCGTGGGCCGTCTCCGGCGGCGTGGCGTCTGCCGCCGCTTTCAGCCTTGTTCTTCTTGCCCCAGCTGCGTTTTGCGCTGCGTGATTTGCCGGGGAAAGGCCGGGGGGCCGCCATCGTCAGGCCAGGAATATCGGCGCTGTCTGTATTCGTGACATGGAACACCATGCCGCCCGTGACGGGATCGGCTTCCGCCAGCCGCACGCGAATTTCGGCACCCAGACGATAGAGCCGCCCCGAACGCCGCCCGATCAGCGCGTGTTGCTTTTCATCGTGATCGTAAAAATCGTCAGGCAGGGTACGGATGGGCACGATGCCGTCCGCGCCCGTTTCCTGCAACGACACGAACAGGCCGAAGCGCGTGACGCCGGTAATGCGGCCCTCGAATTCTCCGCCCGTGCGCTCAGACAGGAAGGCGGCGGTGAAGCGATCGACGGCGGAACGCTCCGCCTCCATGCTTTTGCGTTCTGTTTCGGAGATATGCTGCGCCATCTCCTCCAGCCGCACCATTTCCTCATCGTCCAGCCCGCCGGGGCCGAGGCCGTAAGCACGGATCAGGGCGCGGTGGATCAGCAGGTCGGCATAGCGGCGAATAGGGGAGGTGAAGTGCGCATAACGTTGCAGCGCCAGCCCGAAATGGCCGGAATTTTCCGGGTCGTAGTGCGCCTGCGACTGGCAGCGCAGGACCACTTGCGAGATCACCTGGCTGTAAGGCAGGTCCGCGGCCTTATGCAGCAACTGGTTGATCTGCGCGGGTTTCAGCACCTGCCCCTTGGGCAGGGACAGGCCGAAACCTTCGATAAAATCGCGCACCGCGTCCAGCTTTTCCGGCGAGGGGCGGTCGTGCACGCGGTAAACGCAGGGCACATTGCGCGCTTCCAGCGCCATCGCCGCCGCGACGTTGGCGAGGATCATGAATTCCTCGATCAGCTTGTGCGCGTCCAGACGCTCGCGCAGTTTCACGCCGGCCATTTCATTCTTTTCGTTAATGACGATACGCCGCTCCGGCAGGTCGAGATCGAGCGCGCCGCGTTCCGCGCGGGCCTTCCATAAAATATTATAGGCTTTGTAAAGCGGGTTAATCACGCGTTCCATCAACGGCCCGGTCACATCGTCGGTCACCCCGTCGCGGGCCGCCTGCACCTGCTCATAAGTCAGGCGCGCTTCGGAACACATCAGGCCGCGCACGAACTTATATTTCTGTAATTTACCCTGCCTGTCGATCCACATATGCACGGCGAGCGTAGCGCGGTTCTCGCGCGGCATGAGTGAGCACAGATCGTTGGACAGCCGTTCCGGCAGCATCGGTACGACGCGATCGGGGAAATAGGTCGAATTACCCCGGCGCAGCGCTTCCTTGTTCAGGGAGCTATGGAATGTGACATAGTAAGCGACATCGGCGATCGCCACGATCAGGTGGAAGCCGCCGTCATCCGTCTCTTCGGCAAAGACGGCATCGTCGAAATCGCGCGCATCGGCGCCGTCGATCGTGACCAGAGGAATCGGGCGAAGATCTTCGCGGCCTTTGAGATCGGGCACGATCATAGCTTTGGTTTCATCGATGACGGCCCTCGGGAATTCCGGCTTGATGCCGACCATATGCATGGCCACAAGGCTGATGGCTTTGGGGTCGTCCTGCTGGCCGATCACTTCCAGAACGCGCACGCGCTTGTTGCGCAGGCCGCGCGCGGGCTGTACCTCGGCGATGCACAGATCGCCTGCCTGGGCGCCGTTCATATCGGCGGGCGCGATATCGAATTCATATTTGGCCTTGCGGTCGGTCGGCTTCAGGATAAAGCCGCGTCCAATACGCACGGCCACACCCAGCACGCGGTTCTGCGGCGCGTCCATCGTGCGGATCACTTCCGCCTCGTAAAGCCTGTCGGACAGGCGCTTCAGCCGCGCCAGCGCCCGGTCGCCGGGGCCTAGGGCCTGGCTTTTGGAGTCGGGGGCAACTTCGATGCGCGGCATGTCGCCCTGCGTGTGGCCGTCCCATTCAGTAGGTTTTGCCAGCAGGTCGCCATCGGCGTCGGTATCGGTAATCTCAATCATCGCCACACTGGGCAGGCCCCTGGGCACGCTATAAGCCTGCCCCGCCTGTTTGATGATCGCGCCGCTTTGCTCCATCTCGCGCAGAATGTCTTTCAGCACGATGCGCCCGTCCTCGCCCTTGACGTGAAAGGCCTGGGCGATCTCACGCTTGGTCAGCGGCGTCGGGCTTTCGGAAAGAAAGCGCAGTATATTGTCAGGGGAGAGTGTGTGCTTGTTCATACTTTCTATATTAGAGCACACAACCGCCCCTGACGGAATGGATAACTGGATGACGGCGCCGCCGCTTTCAGGAGTGCGTATGGGCCGTCGTTTCCGGCGATGGCCGGAAATGATAGACATTGCCCTGCGTATTTCTGCGGCGTGGCGGCGCGGCGACCGGTTCGTCCGTGGTCAGGCGTTTCTGGTTTTCCTGCAATTCCTGATCCAGCAGGGATAGCAGGCTGTGAATATTATCGTGAACCGCGCAGGCTTTGCCGCGACCAGGCCCCTCCATGTAAATCAGCGCATGAATATGGGCGATGTATTGACGGCAGCGTTGCAGCGAAAGCTGATGACAAGTGTGTGTTGGTTTGACCATTTGATTCCTCCCCGGTGTTACTAAGTGGTACAAAATTCAACTATTGTTGAATTATATTCATATTACCATACAATGGCAACCATTATTTTGCAAAAATTCAATTTAAATTGAAAAAAATTCATGATATTAAGGCCCATGATCACAAAAGAACAATGCCGGGCCGCGCGGGGCCTTTTGAACTGGACGCAGCAGCACCTGGCGGACGCTGCCGCGCTTTCAAAAACCGCCATCAATAATTTCGAACGCGGGGTCAAGGATGTGCGCGGGGAATCCCTGCTGGCCATCCGCGCCGCCTTTGAAAAGCATGATATTGAATTCGTCGGCGATTACGGCGTGCATAAGCGGCGCGATACCGTGCGTATCCTGAAGGGCGACGATACGTTGCCCCATTTATGGGATGACATCTACGAAACCCTTGTAAATACAGGCGGGGAAGTGCTGATCGCCAATCTCGACGAAGAGCGTTCCCACAATGCCCACCCTGATAAACTGAAAAGCCATCTGGAGCGCCTGACCAGGGCGCACATCACCGAGCGCCTACTGTGCCGCGAGGGCGATCGCTACTTTTTGCAGCCTGAAAATTACTATAGATGGCTGCCGCGCGCGGGCTATGAATCCGGCATGACCACCTTCATTTACGGCGGAAAAGTAGCGTTGCAACTATGGAATGAGTCGATGATTATTTTGATTCATAGCCGCTCCGCCTTTGAAGCGGAAGCGCAACGCTTTGAAATACTTTGGAAAAATTCCATCATACCCACGCATGATATAACGCCATAATTATACATAATTTCTTGTAATACAACCCAAAGTATATTACATTCATCATGTAGTTACTCGGAAAGGTTGTGTTGTGGGGACCAGCTTGCTCATCGAGCAGTTCAACGCCCGAGTCCGTCATGATTCCGTGGCGCGTGGGGATACGTATTTAAACGCGCCGCTTTATTATCTGCTGACGGGCCGCAAGGGCGCTTGGATTCACGAAGGATATGACGCCGTTCTGGTGGTTTGCCGCCATCCGAACGTAGCCGACCGCCTTTTGGTCTTTCCTGAAATCGGCGCGTCCGGCAGGAAAGACAAGGGGCGCCTGACCGCGTCCGTCCTGTCGCAGATCACGCCGCCGGCGGGCGGGGTGCAACTGGCGCGTTTCACGGCGGAAGAATTCGAGCATGTGCGCGCGGCGCTGGCGCAACGCAATGACAATACGCCCAATCGTATCGAAACCATCACCGAGGAAGTGATGGACTGGCGCTATCCCGTGCATGTCCTCGATACAAAGCGCGTCAGCGCGCTGGCGGGGCGCGCCTTCGCCAGGATTCGCAATAAATGCCATCAGGTCGAGGATAAGGTCGAGACGATCGGCCTCGACGATCCGCGCGCCCTGCGCGCGATGAAAGCGGCCCTGAAATACTGGGAAGGCAGTATGCTGGTGCGCGACGGCGCGGAGGATACCGATCATTCTTATTATGAAACCATGTTCGGCATGATCGCGCAGTGGCCAGAAATGTTCGGCGGCCATGTCTATCTCCAGGGCCGCCGCCCGCTGGGCTTTACCGTCCATGACAAGGCTTTCAAAGGTACGGCCAACCTGCTGGCCAATCTGTGCGACGCGTCGCTCACGGGCATGGCCGATTACCAGGTCGTGCATACATGCCGCACGCTGGCCGCGCAGGGCGTCACCGGCCTGAATTTCGGCGGCTCGGAGACGGAAAGCCTGGATGCGTTCAAGCGCAAGTTCAGCCCGAAGGAATCGTTCAACATCGCTTCCGGCGCCGTCCATTACGCCCCGCGCCGGGATATCAATGTGCGTTCACTGACTCTGGTGCCGGAAATGGCTTAGGCGCAGGGGGCGATAATTCCGGAAACTATAAAAATCAAACACGGCGTGCACAACGAAATCCAGAGAACACCGTCATCCCGAGCGCAGCCGAGGGATCTGACCCGGTTTAAACTTGATAAGATCCCTC
>CAKTCH010000113.1 GCA_934538895.1 uncultured Alphaproteobacteria bacterium | reverse complement strand
GCGTAACAGGCTGCGAATGCGCGCTTCTAATTCCTCAAGCGCGAAGGGCTTTAAAAGATAATCGTCTGCGCCCGTATCAAATCCTTTGATCTTGTCTGAAATCGCGTCGCGCGCGGTCAAGATCAAGACGGGCGTATCGTTCCCGCCTTTCCTGAGCGTATCGAGAACATGGATGCCGGATTTGCCGGGCAAGCCTAGGTCTAGAATAACAAGATCGTAACTTTCGTTTTGCAAGGCTATGTCCGCGCTTTCACCATCCTGCACCCAGTTGACGACGAAACTTTCCTTGCGGAGCGCTTTTTGCAAGTCTTCGCCTATCATTAAATCATCTTCAGCCAGCAGCAGCCGCATACTTAATCCTTTCTGTACAAGATATGCTTGTTCTTTTAAACGCGGTTAAGGCGCTGAGAAGCGCGTATAATCTGACCCTAATTTGTAGGATATGAATTTTCCAGCCAATCCAATAAAATGTACAATGGCACACATGTAGCGCTTATAAAGCAATAGAATATGAAATCTTCTTTTATGGCTTTGTAAAAAACCCGGCCAATATGCGCTAATTTTTTCATGTTTCCCTCTTATCAATGAGCGTTTGATAACCTTGGTCTATCAAGGGCCATCGCGAAGAAAGACACGGCTTTGCCAATGTTCCTATCGTGCCTACAATAAAGGCCTGCATTTTTTATCTCCGGCTCTCGTCCTGGCTGAATACGGATGGGCGAAGTAATGCAGGGTTATCTTAAGGGAAACTTAAAGCCGTTCTTTTAAGTTATTAATTTTTTGTAAAATCTCATTGAAATGCGGCGGCGACTGATAATAAAGGGAGTCCAAGTAGCTTTGCAGGCGCATTAATAAAAATTCCACGTTTTCTTAATCTGTTTGCCAGAATGATTTGTTCTCTGTAATAACTGTATTTCCACGGCGCGGAATCGTTCTTCTTTAAGCGCCTCAACGGCGCAAGTTACGAGGCTTTTATAATAAATCGTACGTCACTTCTCATCGCCCATCTTTAGCGCCGCAATAAACGCGCTCTGTGGGATTTCCACGTTCGCGTACATCTGCATCTTCGCCTTACCTTTTTTCTGCTTCTCCAGCAGCTTGCGTTTGCGGCTGATGTCGCCGCCGTAGCATTTGGCGGTGACGTCTTTGCGCAGGGCGCCGATGTCTTCGCGGGCGACGATCTTGCCGCCGATGGCGTCCTGGATGGCCACTTTAATCATCTGGCGCGGGATCAGATCTTTCAGGCGTTCGCAAAGCTGGCGACCCCGGCGCTCGGCTTGCGAGCGGTGCACGACCATCGCCAGCGCATCGACGCTTTCGCCATTGACGAGGATATCCATTTTTACCAGATCGCCTTCTTCGTAACCGTCGAGATGATAATCGAAGCTCGCGTAGCCGCGGCTGATCGATTTCAGGCGGTCATAGAAATCGAAGATCACTTCATTGAGCGGCAGGCGATAGACCAGCATCGCGCGATTGCCGACATAGGTTAACTCGATCTGCGTGCCGCGGCGTTCCTGGCAAAGTTGCAGCAACGCGCCTAGGTATTCGTCCGGCGTCATGATCGTGGCCTTGATCCACGGCTCCTCGATTTTATCGATGCGCGTGACCTCCGGCATATCGACCGGGTTGTATAGGTCGAGCGACTCGCCGTTGGTCAGGTGGATGCGATAGACGACACTGGGCGCGGTCGGTACGAGGTCGAGATCGAACTCGCGATCGAGGCGTTCCTGAATGATCTCCATATGCAGCAGCCCGAGGAAGCCGCAGCGGAAACCCATCCCCAGCGCCTGCGAGCTTTCCATTTCGTAATGGAGCGACGCGTCGTTGAGTTTCAGCTTGGCGATGGACTCACGCAGCTTTTCGAATTCGGAAGAATCGGACGGGTAGAGCGAGCAGAACACCATCGGCACGCTCGGCTTGAAGCCGGGCAGGGGCGCGGGCGCGAGGTTACGCTCGTCGGTGATGGTGTCGCCCACCTGCGTATCGCTGATATCCTTGATCGCGGCGGTGATGAAGCCCATCTCGCCGGGGCCGATTTCATCGAGGATGACTTTCTTCGGCGTGAACATGCCGACGCGGTCGATCTCGCGTGTCGCGCCTGTCGCCATGAAGCGGATTTTCTGGCCCTTGCGTAAATATCCGTCGACCACGCGCACAAGGATCACCACGCCGAGATAGGCGTCATACCAGCTATCGACCAGCAACGCCTTGGTCGGGCATTCGCGGCTGGTGTCGCCTTTCGGCGGCGGCAGTTTGGTGACGATGGCTTCCAGCAGATCGGGAATACCGATTCCGGTCTTGCCCGATACCGGCACCGCGTCGGAAGCGTCGAGGCCGATCACGTCCTCGACCTGCTGCCTGGCCCATGCCACATCGGCGGCAGGCAGGTCGATCTTGTTCACCACAGTGACGATTTCATGATGGTTGTCGAGCGCCTGATAGACGTTGGCGAGCGTCTGCGCCTCAACCCCTTGCGTCGAATCCACCACGAGGATCGAGCCTTCGCACGATGCCAGCGAACGCGAAACTTCATAGGCGAAATCGACGTGGCCCGGCGTGTCCATCAGGTTCAACTGATACTCGACGCCGTCTTTGGCTTTATAGGACAGGCGCACGGTCTGCGCCTTGATGGTGATGCCGCGCTCTTTCTCGATCTCCATGTTATCGAGAACCTGTTCCGTCATCTCGCGCGCCTCCAGCCCGCCGCAGGTCTGGATCAGGCGGTCGGCGAGGGTCGATTTCCCATGGTCGATATGGGCGATAATGGCGAAGTTGCGAATCTGTTCTAATGGCTTTGTCATGATGCCGGACCATACGGTTTCCAAGGTGATTTTTCAATAGTATTAGGCGCTTAAAGCGCGGGTGCCGATAATGGAAATTACTTGCAAAACGCATTGACATAATTTATAATCAAACTCCATTCTATACCTTAAAGCAATCAGGAGATGAGCGTGCAACGAGATGAATCTGTGGCGGGACGCCCGAGCGTTCATTTGCTGCCTAGCGTGCGCACAGCGATGGAAGAGGCTGGCTTTACCCGCGTTTCGATTCTGCAGCGCGCCTTCAATGCAACCCGCCATGCTCCGGAAGAGGCGCGCTCTTATGACGATATTTCGTCGTTGGTGAAGGGCGAGAATTGCTTTGATCGTGAGACAGGCGGTTATACGGCGCTGGCGGAGGATATGGCTGATTTTCTGAAGAAACAGGCAAGTGATGTTTTTGGAGTAATGGAAAACAGCCCGCGCGTGCATGATGTTGATTTCGATCGGTTGCCGCAGGAGGATCGCACGGCGGGACTGACCCAGCCGGAAGACTATGTTCTGCAGCGTGAGCGCGAGGAGGCGGTGCGTAAATCCTTGGCACAGTTGCCTGACCGCCATGCGCAAGTATTATCCCTGCGTTTTGGCTTGAACGGTGAACATCCCCACACACATGCAGAAATCGCACAGCAATTGAATGTCAGTATATCGCGCATCGGGCAAATAGAAGAACGTGCCATCCGCAACCTGAGAAAACTAATCATGGAATCTTATACCACGCGATCAAAGAGCGATCGCTGGAGTTTTGTGCGTGCACTCCATATTTAAGGCCTCGTTCAGTGCTTTCAGAAAGGATTGATTTTATGCGGCCAGCTATATACTCTGGCCGCAGTTTTCTTTAGGGAGTCTGAAAATGGACAGTAAACGGAAATTCCGCATAGCCGTGATAACCCCGGTTGTCGTCGCTCTGGTCGTCGTGGCTGTCGTGCTTTACCTGATCCTGCAAGGGGCGGTTCCAGGCGGCAGCAAGCATCAGGGTGTGACATACAGTCCCCAAATGGGCGAGGTCTCCGATCCGGCGGATATGGCCTTGGCTAGCCATGAAGATAGCATTGATAAAGAGGCGCCTGCCGATGCGGAAATGCCCGCCGTGAACGAAGCCGAATGCCATTATAACGATTGGGTAGGCAAGGCTATCGATGAAGACGCTGTAAAAGCCACGGGCCGCCCTTACCGCGTTTTGAAACCGAATGCGATGGCGACGATGGATTTCAACCCGGAACGCATTAATGTCATCGTGGATGACAATGATATCGTGACAGTTGTGCGTTGCGGTTAAGCCTTTATAAGGCCGTAATCAAGCGGCCATAATAAGGAAGCGAGGACTTCATGCTAAAGGAGCTTATCGTCAAGTGGCGTCAGGCCGTAACAGGAGAAGGCTTACGGGGGATGCACAATAAAAAATTGTCCGCGCGGGAAGACGAGCTTACCGCACTGGAATGCAAATGGGCGGAAACACCATATATCCAGCTTAAGGATTTTCTGGAACCTTATGACCGCCAGATGAAAAGCAAGGATATAAAATCATCGTACTTCACTGTTTTGGCCGGTTTCATCAACAGGATGGCCGGGGGAAATTCACCTTTCTTCTATCCGCGCCCCGGAACTTGCAAATATCCGGAACAGGGCATGGTCATCCCCGGGGATTGTTATGTCCATATTGCCGATATCGCCGATCATGTACGTGCACTGGAAAAGAAGGGCCTGGAAGATCTGGCGCACGCGCATACAGGGGCATTGAAAGAGGCGGTAGAGAGAGCGGAGCCGCGCAAGGCCGATGACCTCTTGAAAAGCGGCTTTGCCTTTGCTGACAGGGGCGAGGCTAAAGCGGCGTTTTGTATGGGCGCTCGCGAATTCAGTGGCGATTTTTCGTTATTTTTGCGTTACAAAACCGGCTCGCGCGAACACGGTTTCTCGATAGACTAGAGCAGGCGGGGGCGTGACGCCACGCACCCGGTCAGGCGCGTGTCAGACTCAATACCACACAGCCGGTTTCTTTTTCCGATACTTTCACACGCAGGCCATAACTGGCGGCCAGCGTGCTGATCGCGTAGGGATGAACAAGGCGCGGGTCCAGTGTCGCGGGGTCGCTTTTCAGCGCCATGGCGTCTTCCACGCCGTCGCGCACGATAGCGTCCTGCCCCTCGGCGAATATCAGCGTCTCTTCGCCCTTGCCGGCCTTGACCTTGATAATGCCGCCTTTCGGCAGGCACTCCGCCCCCAGCATCATCACACCCATCAGGATCTTGCAGTATCCCGTGGGGCGCTCGGCGAAGCCGAGATTCGCATGAGGGTCCCAGCTTTGCGCGATTTTGCCATCGGCCTCGGTCAGCGCTTCAAACGCCTTTTTGATGTCTTCCGGCTTGAGGTTGCCATCGCGCCCCCCCGCGCCATAGCAAATGCGGAAGGCTTGCAGGCGGACCGATGCCTGACGCGCGCTGTGGGCGATCAACTGGATCGCCTCAGCTCCGGCATCGGCACCCATTTCCTCAAGGAATTCAACGCCGTTATTGACGGCGCCCACCGGGCTGATCAGGTCATGGCAGATGCGGGATGCCAGCAATTCAAGCACGGCGGCGCTGATGGCGGCGGGCTGGGACACGATATTAATGTCCTGTGCCGCTGAAATTGACGTCATAACCGATTCCTTTCACTTCTTTGATAACCATGGATTTAAGTTTTTCCAGCGCCGCCGGGCTGTTGCCCTCGGCGCGCGTGACGATGACATTCTGCGTGTTCGACGCGCGGATCAGCCACCAGCCCTCCGGCGTCACCACGCGCACGCCGTCAATGTCGTGGACGGCCAGTGCCGGGTCGGCGGCAGCCTGCGCTTTGACCGACGCCACGACCTGCGCGACCAG
>CAKTCH010000112.1 GCA_934538895.1 uncultured Alphaproteobacteria bacterium | reverse complement strand
AACCTCAGCAGATCCCTCGGCTGCGCTCGGGATGACAGTTTTTAAGCGGCAATTTCTATGCGGTAATCCTCGACCACGGTATTGGCGAGGAGTTTTTCGCACATTTGTTCGATGCGTGCCTGATCGGTGCCGTCGGCGATTTCCAGTTCGATGGTTTTGCCCTGACGGACCTCACCGACCTCGCTGAAGCCCATGCCATGCAACGCCTGGCCTATAGCTTTGCCCTGGGGATCGAGGACGCCTTTTTTCAGGGTGACGTGTACATAGGCTTTCATCGCTTACACCTTCCGCGGTTTGTTCGGGGATGTTTTGTTCACTTCGCGGAGTTTGCGCTGTTCGGCGACTTCATTTTGAATCTCGCTTAGAGACGCGGCGAGTTGTTCGTTGATGTTGCCGCCTTCGATGATTCCGCCCTTCGGGATCAGGCCCATGCGTTCGGCAACGGTCTGATAGGCTTCGACCACGTTGCCGAGGTCCTGACGGAAGCGGTCTTTATCGAGCTTTTCGTTGGTGCTGGTGTCCCACAGGCGGCAATTGTCCGGCGAGATTTCGTCGGCGAGCAGGATGTAAAGCTCGCCGTATTCGCCATAGAGGCGCCCGAATTCCAGTTTGAAATCGACGAGTTTCAGGCCGATACCGGCGAACAGGCCGTTGAGGTAATCGTTCACGCGCCAGGCCATGTGAACTATCTCTTCCAGTTCGTAGGGATCGGCCCAGCCGAAACCGACGATATGGTGTTCGTTGACCATCGGGTCGCCGAGTTCGTCTTTCTTGTAATAAAATTCGACGATCGGCTGGGTGAGGATGGTGCCCTCTTTCACGCCCAGGCGCTTGCACAGCGAGCCGGCGGCGATGTTGCGGACGACGACCTCGATCGGGATGATTTCCAGCTGGCGCACCAGCTGTTCGCGCATATTCAGCGAGCGGATGAAATGGGTGGGAATGCCGATGGCCTCGAGCCTGGTCATCAGATGCGCGGAAATGCGGTTGTTCAACACGCCCTTGCCCGCGATCAGATCGTGCTTTTCACCGTTGAAAGCCGTGGCGTCATCCTTGAAGTACTGGACGACCGTTCCCGGTTCCGGCCCTTCGTAAATGGTCTTTGCCTTGCCTTCGTACAAAACCTTGCGCTTGGCGCCCTGATTCATCCATGTTTTCATCCCCCTGATATAACCTAGATTTTCGCGCTTTCCAATGTTAGAAAGAGGGAAGATTTAATTTATCCAACCAGACCATATGTAAAGGAAATTCCGATGAGCCTCGAAGACCGCAAGGACGCATTTGAAAAGAAATACGCCCACGATCAGGAACTGATGTTCAAGGTGGAAGCGCGCACCAGCAAATTGTTCGGCCTGTGGGTCGCCGCGCAGATCGGCCTGAGCGGCCCCGATGCCGAAACATATGCCAAGGAGGTCGTCGCCGCCAATCTGGAAGAAGCCGGGTTCAACGATATCAAGCGCAAAGTGGTACCGGACCTGCAAGCCAAGGGGCTGGACGTGTCGGACCATATTCTGGACCGTAAGATCGAGGAATTTTTCGAAGAAGCGCAGAAGCAGTTGATTCAGAGCTGATATACGTTTTCGCCCTACAGGACGAACCATAAGAAAAGCCCCGTTGGAACGGGGCTTTTTTTAGTCGTTTTCGTTTACTTATCCCTAGTTCAACTCGCTGGTGTGAGCTGATTTTCCTCTATTCCGCTCCGTTTTTTAGCCCCTCTATTGCTTATTGGCTTTTTGGGGGCCTTGAAACTATATCCAGCGTCTATTGATTTTTGTATATTGAGAGTCAATATACGAAGAATTCCGTGTATGCAAGAAAAAAGTTTCAGAATTTTACCGGAATGTGAAATAATATTACAATCTTGAAAAACTCAAGAATAAGCGCGGTTTTCCTGTGATTTTCCGGGCACATCCGGCTTTTACCGCCGTTTTCGACCTGATATGGTGCCCCCTATGGAAGTCTCTTTGATCGTTTTTCCCGGCACGAACCGGGAGCAGGACATGGCTCAGGCCTTTACCCGCCTGACCGGCAAAGCCCCGAAATTCGTCTGGCACAAGGATACGGATCTGGGCAAGCCGGACCTGATCGTGCTGCCCGGCGGTTTTTCCTATGGCGATTACCTGCGCTGCGGGGCGATGGCGGCCCATTCCCCGGTGATGAAGGAAGTGATTGCGCGCGCGAAAAAAGGTACGCGCGTTATGGGTATTTGCAACGGCTTTCAGGTCTTGGTGGAAACCGAATTACTGCCCGGCGCGCTGCTGCGCAACCGTTCGCTGAAATTCATCTGCAAGCAGGTGCATCTGAAAGCGGCGACGAACCAGAATACGTTCATGTCGAAATTCAAACAGGATCAGGTCATCCATGTGCCCGTCGCACATGGCGAAGGCAATTTCTTCGCTGATGACGCGACCATCAAGCAACTGGAAGATCAGGATCGCATCGCCTTCCGTTACTGCGATGAAAATGGGGTTGTTAACGATGCCGCCAACCCGAACGGGTCGCTCGGCAATATCGCGGGCATCCTGAGCGAAAGTAAAACAATCCTCGGCATGATGCCGCACCCGGAAAACGCCACGCAGAACCATCAGGGCAACCTTACAGGTTTGCCGCTGTTTGAGAGCATCGTCAGCGCACTGCACTAAAGAAGCGTTTTCAGCGTCTTCGAATATTTATCCGCGAGCCGCGTCGGTTCGGGCAATCGGTATTTGGTCAGACATTTCAGCACCCATGCGACAGCCGTATCATGACTGACGCGGTGGCCGGGCGAAATGAAGAGCGGCTTTACGTTATCCTTGCTGCGCAGGACGGTGCCTATTTTTTCGCCCTTGTGCATCAGCAGGCTGGTATCGCCTTTTTCAAGGCCCGGTTCCTGATAAGTGCCGCAGAGCAGCGATTTCGCCACGCCGATGCCGGGCAATCCCGTGACTACGCCCAGATGCGCGGCGATACCGAAACGCCGGGGGTGCGCGATCCCGTGCCCGTCCACCATCAGCATGTCCGGAACCTCAGGCAGTTGCGACAGCGCGCGCAGCAAGACTGGAATTTCACGGAATGACAGGAACCCCGGAATATAGGGAAACGAGACCGCCTGATGCGTAGTTACCTGCGCTTTCACGGCCAATGTCCCCGCATCCAGCAGGACGATGGAAGCCTTGGCCTCATTGCGCACGGTGTCGAAGCCGACATCGACTCCGGCAATGGTTCGGGGCGGACCGAAGGCATCCTCGACGCGTACCTTGTGGCGCAGTTCTTTCTGCATCACGGCGGCGTCAGTCGCGTTATCGGGCCAATGGGCAGGCAGTGTAAAAGGCATGGTTACAATATAAGGGCAACTGACATAGAAACAAGCGGATGGCAAGGAGCCCCTCAAGTTTTTGTAAAGAAGGCCGTATTCAACTGAACACGGCCTTCTGGAATACGTGATTATAGACTGCTAGATGTCGTTCTTCGGGGTCGGGTTAGTCACCTTGGGGCCGGGTGCGGGAGTATCCGGGTTTACCGCAATATCTATCGAGATTAAACTTCTTAAATTTTCTACAGCCTCTTTATATTTCTCATCCAGATAGGGGGATGATACCTGATCCTTTAAGATGCCATAGTTTCGGTCATATTCTTCGAACATGCCATCTACCACGCCTGCCATATCAATAATGGCGGGATCAGAAAGATACAGATCAGACAGAACAACGCCTGTGCCGCACAGGTGAGCAAGCTCATACATGTCTTCAATGAGGTATACGCGGGCAATAACGTTCTCCGCCGGCGTCTTAATAGCGCTGGATAGTCCTTCGATTGTTGTTGCAGCCTTGAACCTTTCCGTCCTTTCCCTCTTCTGCTCCACGGCCAAAGCGGTTTCGCTATCGAGCACGTTCACAAGCTCAGGTCTGCGCTTTATAGCGGGGGCAAGGAGAATCGCTGCCAATTCATGATCTGATACGGGTGTCCCTGAATTTTGGATATGATCTATCATGCGAATATAAAATTTATAATGATTATCCGCATACTCGGTGTCGAAATCCTCCTTATTGCTCAGAAGAGATGATTCCTTATACCTGGCTATCATCTCCGCATATG
Organism: uncultured Alphaproteobacteria bacterium; assembly: GCA_934538895.1. Lineage (GTDB taxonomy): Bacteria > Pseudomonadota > Alphaproteobacteria > Micavibrionales > Micavibrionaceae > Micavibrio_C. The sequence goes on along the minus strand of CAKTCH010000112.1, from coordinate 1,627 downwards.
AGAGTTCAAACACCTGCCTGAAAAGTTCGGTATCGGGAAGCTTGGTGTCTTCGAATGTTATCGGCATGACGGATCTCCATTATTTTAGTTTATATTTCACATATTTATTATAAACCTTGCCTATTATTGTCAATAAATAACTTTATCGGGACTGTTAACCTTTTTCTCCCCGCCCCCTTATGTTAGTTAATAGCCATGACAAACACAGCGCTGAAAAACTCTTCTCCCCCGCAGTTCCGGGAGCCCGCGATCACACCGCAACTGGCGGCGGAGCATGGGATCAAACCGGATGAATATCAGCATATGCTGAAGATCCTCGGGCGCGATCCGACCTTCACGGAACTGGGTATTTTCTCGGTGATGTGGTCGGAGCATTGTTCTTATAAATCGTCACGCCTGCATCTGAAAAAACTGCCTACGTCAGCGCCCTGGGTCATTCAGGGGCCGGGCGAGAATGCGGGCGTCATCGATATCGGCGACGGTCAGGCGGCGGTGTTCAAGATGGAATCGCACAACCATCCCTCCTACATCGAGCCCTATCAGGGGGCGGCGACGGGCGTGGGCGGCATCATGCGCGATATTTTCACGATGGGCGCGCGGCCGGTCGCGAACATGAACGCGCTGCGCTTCGGCGCGCCCGATCATCCGAAAACGCGCCAGTTGGTGAACGGTGTTGTTGCGGGTATCGCCGGATACGGCAACTGCATGGGCGTTCCCACCGTCGGCGGCGAAACCAATTTCCATGCGCGTTATAACGGCAACATCCTTGTCAACGCGATGACGGTGGGTGTCGTTGAACAAGACAAAATTTATTATTCGCGCGGCGCGGGCGTAGGGCAGCCGATCGTTTATGTCGGGTCGAAAACAGGGCGCGACGGCATTCACGGCGCTACCATGTCTAGCGCGGAATTTGATGACGAATCCGACTCCAAGCGTCCGACCGTGCAGGTGGGCGACCCGTTCGTCGAGAAGCTGCTGCTGGAGGCCTGCCTCGAATTGATGCAGTCGGACGCCATTATCTGCATTCAGGATATGGGTGCGGCCGGGCTGACGTCATCGTCGGTTGAGATTGCGGCCAAGGGCGGGATCGGTGTCGAACTGGACCTCGATATGGTTCCGCAACGCGAACCGCATATGACGCCTTATGAGATCATGCTGTCGGAATCGCAGGAGCGAATGCTGATGATCCTGCAACCCGGTAAGGAAGACATGGCCCGCGCGATTTTCGAGAAATGGGATCTCGATTTCGCGGTCATCGGCAAGACCACCGATGACAAGCATTTGCGCCTGAACATGTACGGCAGGACGTGGTGCGATATTCCGGTGCCGCCGCTGGTGGATGAATCGCCGGTTTATGACCGCCCGCAAAAGGCGCGCGCCGAAGCGGCCCCCCTGCCCGTGCCGGACCTTGATAAAGATATTCTCGGTACGTTCAGGAAGCTTATGGCGTGCCCCGATCTTTCTTCCAAGCGCTGGATCTGGGAGCAGTATGATTCGATGGTGCGCGGGGAAACGATTTCCAGTTCCGGCATTCATAAGACTCAGGCGCACAAGCCCGCCGATGCCGCTGTGGTGCGTTTAAGCGATAAAAAGGCGCTAGCCATGACATGCGACGTCACGCCGCGTT
>CAKTCH010000111.1 GCA_934538895.1 uncultured Alphaproteobacteria bacterium | reverse complement strand
GGCCCGCTTGCTGAAGGGCTTTTGCGGTTTCCAAAGCCCCGGTGACAGGCTCACATTTTTCAGCCAGCAGATCGATAGTGTAATTGGTAACGCGCTGCTGCAAATCACCGGGCATTTTCACGCCGTAAGCGCTCCCGACATATTCACCAATCTCGGTGATGGTTTTGCCCATGGTTTTCTGGACGAACGCATCGCGCGTTCCCTGGTCAATGATCGTGCCGGGCTTGGTTTGCTGCACATAATCGGCAGCGGATGCGACTGCAACCGGCATGGCAATGGCCTCGCTGTTCGCCAATGTGCCATCCATATCCCAGGCAATTCCTTTGAATTTCATCATCAACCCTTAAATTATTCTCGAAAACCTACGGGATTATAGCGCAGAAAAAATTTCAGCACATTGTCATTAATAGTTTCATGAACAGAATCAGAGTTTTTGCAACCACTTGGCGCATGCGGCCTTGGCGCCCATGCTGTAGAAATCGCCGGTCATCTGGCGCACAAGAGCGACAAATGCGGCGTTTTGTGCGAGATCGCCAAAAACCTCGCGAACCTGCAGGGCGGGAAGCGGATCGCCGTTACCCTGACGCGCGGCCTGCTGCATGCGATCAGCCATGGGATCATTGAGCGTGTAGCTCTGCCCTTGTTCGCCTTGACCGGTCAGATAACGAATCCATGAGGCCACAGAAACGGCAAGGCCGGTATAAGATTGGCCTGCCTGCATGCGTTCGCGGATGATGGGCACCAGCTGATTGGCAAGTTTTTGCGAGCCATCGGAACAAATGCGCTCCCAGCGGTCCTTGATCGCCGGGTTGGCGAAGCGACGGATAAGCCGATCCTTGTAAGGCTCAAGATCCATACCCGGAACCGGCAGCAAGGTCGGTGTGATCTCTTTGTCCATGACGGCGCGGACAAAGCGCGCGAGGCCGGGATCGTTCGCGCCTTCGCTGACAAATTCATAGCCTGCGAGGAAAGCGGGGTAGGCGAAAATGGTGTGGCTGACATTCAGCAGGCGAATTTTTGCAAGCTCATAGGGATAGACATCAGCCACGAACTGCGCTCCGGCTTTTTCCCAGGCGGGACGGCCAAGGCTGAATTTGTCTTCAAGTACCCATTGCCGGAATTCTTCGCAGACCACGGGGCATGCATCGGCAACGCCGAAGCGGGCGGCAATGGCTTCGACATCGGCGGGAACGGTGACAGGCGTGATGCGGTCGACCATGGTGTTTGGGAAAGCGACTTCGCGCTCAATCCAGGCGGCCAGCGCATCATCGCGCATGGCGGCAAAGCCTGCGACCACATTGTGTATCTTGTGGCCGTTGCCGGGCAAGTTATCGCAGGACATGACGGTGAATGGTGCAACGCCAGCCTGGCGGCGTGCGGCCAGCGCTGCGACAATAAGCGCGATAACGCTTTGCGGCACATCGGGGTGCTCCAGATCATGCCTGATGAGCGGGTGGGCGGGGTCGAGCTTGCCGGTCGCACTGTCCAGGCAATAGCCTTTTTCAGTGATGGTGAGCGACATGATTTTGATCGAGGGATCGGCGAGACGGGCGATGAGCGCGGCCTGGTTCCCTGGCATGAGCGTGACATCGCGAATGGAGCCGATGATGCGGGCTTCTTCCTTGTCGCCATCACGAGTGGTGACACTGTAAAGACAATCCTGCGCACGCATGGACTGGACGAGTTTTTCGTCCGCGGCCATGGCGCCAATAGCGAGAACGCCCCAGTTGCCGGATTCTTCGGCCAGAACAGTGTCGGTATAGACAGCTTGATGTGCGCGATGGAAAGCGCCCAGGCTGATGTGGGCGATGCCGATCCCGACCTTGCCGAGTTCATAGGCGGGGCGTCCGACATTGACGGGAAGCCGCGCAAGATTGGCTTCTTTCAAGGCTACGGGCGAATTGTGCGTTTGCGCGGTAGTCGGCACCATAATGCTTACCTTAATGGAAATTGGTCATAGGTTGAATTTGTTGTGGCTGACGCCAGTATGCGCTTGCGCCAGTTGTCCAGACTGCGGCCGATGCGGTCTGGGCGTATCTTCAAGCCCGAAGGCCCGCTCCAGAGCGACTTCAACGCCGCGCTTGTTGATGTCGCGATAGTAAGCGTCGACCTTGGCGATAAAAGGCTGGGCTTTGGCCAAACCATTTTCACCCAACGCACTGACGTCAAATATTTTCGCGCCGGCGCTCAGCAGGAATTTTTCTGTGTTAAAGCCCGCGGCATTCAATGTGTTGCTCAGCGCGGCTTTGTTTCTATCCTCGATCGTCAGGCTGTTGCCGTTTCTGTCGGTGCCTTGCATGAAGCGCATCCAAGCCGCGACGGCGAAAGCCGAGGCATCATAACCTTCTCCCCGCTCAATGGCGCCGTAATTGATGAGGCGCGCACTCACCTTGCTGGACGTGTCTTTCACAAGCCGCGGCAGGGTGTCCGGCATGTTGACGTTGTCAAAACGGGAGATAGCTTCAGACGGAAAGCCGGCTTTTTCCGTAACAGGCAGCTGAGCCGTGTCAACAGCCTGATTCATCAAGCGCTTAACGAAGGGGCGGATGAAAGGCACTGCCAGGGCTTCACTGACCATGCTTTGCCCGCTCAGGATGCCCACCAGGGCGAGCGCCATATGTGGGCCGTTAAGCCCACGCAGTTTCATGTCTTCATAAGGTTTCAAATCCTTGACGATAATCGCGCCCGCGCGGGCCAGTTCAGTCAAGCGAATATCCGTTGTCACAGGCTGCTCGATCATGAATTTGCTGAAGCCTTCCGCCGTCACGGCAGCATGATCAACGACGCCTTTGGTGCGCATCAGGCTGGCATTTACGTCGTTATCTTGCTCCGGCGTGATGCGGTCGACCATCGTATTCGGCGTCTTGAGTGTCGCCATATATTTCGGCGTGCAAAGCTTTGTGGCTTCATTGTACTGCCGTAATACGGTTCCCAGTTTCGCGCCATTATTCGATAAATTGTCGCAGGAGATGATCAGCGGCGCTTCAATACCGTTGTCCTGACGTTGCTTGAGCGCGGCCATGAGGATGCCGGGCATGGTGATTGGCTGAAACGGATTCACCATATCGGCCTTGACTGCCGGCAGGGATTTATCCAGCCCGTCACCATCCGCGTTCAGATAATAGGCGCTTTGCGAGCCCGTGATGGTAATCATCTTGATTGCAGGATTGGCCAGGCGATCAATAACGGCTTTCGGGTCATCATTATAGTTCATCACTTGGCGCACGGCGCCGACAACGTCATATTCAATGCTGCCATTGCGGCTAATGACTGTGTAAAGACCCTCTTGGGCCTGCATATTGCTGAGCGAATAAGGTATGGCGCTGCTGGTCGTCTTGATGGAAACGACACCGTGATTGAGTTCGCGGCCATCATTCTGCTGGTTGTTCAGCGCTCTGTCGAAATGAGGCATCAGGAAGGCGCGGCCGAAATTGCTGGTGGCGCCGATATGGGCGATACCGATTTTCACTTCTCTGGGATTATAACGCGGCACGCCAATGCTGGGGGGCAGATCTCCCAAGGTATCGATACGCAGAGGCTTCATCCGTGACTCCTAACACTATAATGAACGACAACTACTGCCTTGCTTGAGTTTAACCCCTTTTTATTCCTGCATCTGAGAGACCGGCTGATACTTTTTCGATGTGATATGCTGAATTTCAGCTGCGGGTACAAACTCGGAGAGTCGCCCCTTTTATCTCAGTCGCTCTGATTTGATAACATATTTTTATAGTTTCATGTCGACAAGAATACTTTCTCCATATCCGCTGCGCTGCATGATATTGGTTAAGTCATGGACTGACAAGGGTTTTGGCCTGAAGCCGCCTTGTGCCATGATGCAAAGATATTCGGCGCGCTGGACTAGGTTCCGGTCTTGCGATATTGAGGATGCAGCTTAGATAGGCCGATGGCTGCAGCGAGCCGGCTGCAGCGCTTTTACCATGAGATTTGCCATGAAAAACGTTCTTGTTTTCGGTTCCAATATCGTTGATCTGTTTTTCCAGGTGCCGGATTTTGACTTCTTCACATCAAGCGGCGAAGACGCGCTGCATTTCAAGCGGCATCAGCAGGCGCCGGGTGGCAAAGGCGCCAATCAGGCGGTCGCGGCAGCCAGGGCGGGCGCGAAAGTCAAATTTTTCGGAGCGGTGGGCAATGGGTCGCACAGCCGTTATTTGCTCGATAATTTCAAGGCGCACGGCATCGATACCAGGGGCATCATCCGCACGGAAGAGCGCACTGGAATGGCGATGATCATTTCGACGCCCGAGGGCAAGCACAAGATTTTCGTGAGCCAGGGCGCCAACACACTGGCGCGCGCCGATCAGGTGCCGGACTCGGCGCTGAGCAGCAGGACGATCCTGTTGCTGCAGGCGGAGCTTGATGCGGCGGAGAATTTGAAGCTGATGCAACGCGCCAAGGCCGCTGGTGCGCAAATCATCATGAATGTAGCGCCCGCCAAGCCGCAAAAAGCTAAAACACTGGCTTGCGTAAATTATCTCATCGTCAATGAGGCGGAAGCGGAAGCATTGGCAAAGCACATGGGGCTCAAAGCGCCGAACGGCCAGGCTGCGGCGCGGGCAATGGCCCAAAAATTTGATTTCATGTGCATCGTGACTCTGGGCGAAAAAGGCTCTGCCGCTTTCCGCCCCGATGGAACGGAGATGCGCACGCCCGCCTTGGCGATTAAGGTGAAGGATACAGTCGGCGCGGGTGACGCTTTCGCTGGTGCTTTTGCTGCTGCACTGGCCAATGATTTGCCAACGGAGATCGCGCTGCGGCATGCTGCGGTGGCGGGCTCGCTGGCATGCCGCAAATATGGTGCGCAAACTTCGCTGCCAATAGCCGGAGAAATCGCCGCCGCATTGCCAAAGCTGAAAAACGCCGCACCGGAGAAACGCCCGACAGCCAAGCGCTGGAAGCGCGGACATAATCCCGCGCTTTAAAGCGTGTTTAAAAAGCTATCAGGACAATTTTTAAACGCAGAGCAAGACGTCCATTGCTCTCCCATAGCGTGGGGTGACTCCATGAGGATGAGGACAACAGGTTTTTGAACAACCCTTGGTTGTTAGGGTCCCTTCCGCCGCGATTGCAGGATAAGGAGCAAGCAAAAACAAAGGGCTGTTATGTGCTTTCTCTTTTGCCTGTCACGATATTTTGAAATATTTCTTGATGCATTGCAGCATTTATCTGTTGACGCCGCCCCCTTTGCCCGCCACATAAGCGCCCATGACCCAGCAGATCCTTGTCTCCGGCGGCGCCGGTTATATCGGCAGCCACACATCCTATGCTTTGCGTGAAGCAGGCTTTATCCCCGTGGTGGTTGATAACCTGTCGAGCGGGCATGAATGGGCGGCGGCCTTCGGCCCGCTGCGTCTGGGCGATATCGGTGACGCGGCGTTTGTCAAATCCGTCTGCGCGGAATTCCAGCCCGCCGCCCTGCTGCATTTCGCGGCCTTTATCGAGGTGGCCGAATCCGTGAAATTCCCCGCAAAATTCTGGGATAACAACACCGAACGGGCGAAAAACCTCTTCGCCACGGTGCAGGGATGCGGCGTGACCAACGCCGTTTTCTCCTCCACCGCCGCTGTTTATGGCATGGTGGGCAGCGGTACGGCGGCTGCCGCGACGCTGAATGAAGATCTGCCGCTTCAGCCCATCAATCCCTATGGCGAAACCAAACTGGCGGCGGAACAGGCGCTGCGCGCCATGCC
>CAKTCH010000110.1 GCA_934538895.1 uncultured Alphaproteobacteria bacterium | reverse complement strand
CGTCAGCATCGCCGCCTTATCCGCCGCAAAAGAGTATTCGTATGAGAACCTGACCTGATAGCTGCGATCGGCGCTTTGCAGTTGCCCGTTCACCTTTATATCGTTGCCCGCGGCCACGATCGTCCCCGCGCCGCTTAAGGGCGGCACGGGCGCGGCGGCACCCTCTATGACGATTTTATCCACCTGCCATGCGCCCTGCCAGTTTTGCACGGCAGGATCGAGTATCATTTCCGCCGTAGCGTTTCCGGTTATCGCCGTGATATTGCCTTTGCGGACATTAAGGCTATCCGCCTTATAGGTCAGTTTGCCCTCGCGCTTTTGATACTGGCCCACGAGCGGCAGGCTGGCGTCCATGTCATCGCCGCTTACGGTCAGGTCGCCCTCCACCACCCCGATCTTATCGAAGGACAGGCGCTGCAAGGCCGCGGTCAGGGAGGCCACGGACAGCGGCGGCGCATCGGCGCGCGCGGACAGAACATCCGCCATGCCTTCTATCACCCATTTATCCTCCCGCTTTTTGACCAGCAGGGACGGCCCGGCGATCGTCAGGCCTTCCAGCCTGCGCGCCCGCAGGCTTTCCCACGAATAATCGACACTGACATTCCTGAAGCGAAGCGGCGCATCGGCACCGAAGCGCAAATCATCCAGCACGATGCCATGCAGACCCCAGCCGGAAACGCGCAGGCTGACGTCGCTGAATCCCTGCGCCGCCAGCGCCTTATGGATCTGACCTTCCAGTATCGTTTTCCATGGCGTCAGGACGGCTAGGGCCGCCAGCCCGGCGATCATGACCGTTATAATGACCAGAATTTTACGCATTGTTTATGAACCCGCCTGAATCCGCTGACGCCACGCCACTTTAACACAACGTTCCGTTGGCTGGTGGAATTCCCTGTTTTCATAAATACAATCGAACGTCAGGCTTTCCTGTAAACGCCGTGCATGTCAGAGCAGGACTGAAAGCCCGACTTATCGCTCATGGCGTTCTCGCAGGACCCCAGCAGCAGAACGCCATCATCGGCCAGCGCGCCGTGCAGGGCCTTCAGGACCTTAAGCTTTGTTTCGGCGTTGAAGTAGATCAGCACATTGCGGCAGAAGATAATGTCGAAACGCCCCAGACGCGCGGGCGATTCCAGCAGGTTGAAATAGCTGAATTTGACCATGCGGCGCAATTCGTCCTTAATAACCCAGTCGCCGCCGCTCTGCTCGAAATGGCGCACGATCTGCGGCATCGACAGGCCGCGCTGGATCTCAAAATTGTTATAGCGCCCGGTAATGGCCTTTTGCAGCACCTGATCGGCGATGTCGGTCCCGCGTATATCGATCTGCCAGCCGCTATCCGGCTGAACGGCTTCTTTCAAAGTCATCGCCACCGAATAGGCTTCCTGACCCGTGGAGCACGCGGCGGACCATATGCGCAGACGCCGCATATCGCCGCGCCGCGCCAGCAGGTCGGGCAGGATTTTGCCTTTCAGGTGCTGGAAAGGTTTCACGTCGCGGAAGAACGATGTCTCATTGGTCGTCATCGCCTCGATCATTTGCGTCAGCGCCATGCGGTCTACGGCGGTTTTCAAGTGCCGCGTATAGTCCTCCAGCGTTTCAAAACCCAGCGTCCTGCACAGCGGGGTCAGCCGCGTATTCAGCAGGTATATCTTGTCCGCCGACAAGCATATCCCCGATTCTGCCTGCAATATTTCCTGATAAAATCTGAAATCCTGTTCGTTCATCCTATACACCCATCATCTGGTTTATTCTCGCCGCCAGCGCGGGCACCGGCGCCACCATGCTGCAAAGCCCGGCGCGCGCGACCGCGCCCGGCATTCCCCATACGGCGGCGCTGGCCTCGTCCTGCGCCAGTACCGTGCCCCCTTCCTCCGCGAGTTGCCGGCAGGAATGCAGACCGTCGCTGCCCATTCCCGTCAGGATCACGCCCAGCACGGCGCCGCCGAAAATCGTCATCAGGCTGCGCATCATCGGATCGACCGCCGGGCGGCAGAAGTTTTCCAGAGGTTCCTGATTGAGGCGCACGCGCAAGCGCTCGCCCTCCCTTACCAGCGTCATGTGGTAATCGCCGGGGGCGACATAGGCGTGACCGGGTGCGACCGCCATGCCGTCCGCGCCCTCGTGACAGGTGACGGCGCCGCTGCGCGTCAGTTGTTCGGCCAGAATTCTGGTGAAGGTCTTGGGCATATGCTGCGTAATCACGATCGGCACGGGCGGGACTTTCAGGCGGCTGAACAAATCCATCAGAGCGTTCGGGCCGCCCGTGGAGCTGCCGATCGCGATAATGGAGGGTTTCTTCACCACGGCCTGCCTGTCCCGTAACGTATAGGCCGCCGCTTCCCTGGCGATTTTTTCCGGCGGGCGCTGCATCAGCATATAGATACGTTCCAGCAAGCCCTTGCGGAAGCTTTCCTTGTTCTCATCCCCCGTCAGCGCGCTGGGCTTCAGGATAAAATCGGAAGCACCCAGCGACAACCCCTTCAGCGTGATATCCGCCCCTTTTTCGGAAAGCGCCGAGCATAGTATGATCCGCGTGCGCGGACATGCCTGCAACAGCAGCGGTATGGCCGTCAGGCCGTCCATCACCGGCATTTCCAGATCGGTCAGGACGATATCCGGCTGTATATCGCGCGCCTTGTCCAGCGCTTCGCGGCCATTGCCCGCGGTCGCCACGATATCGATGTCCGGGGCGTCTTTCAGCATCCGCGACATGAGCGAACGGACGATCACCGAGTCGTCAACCAGCATTACACGTATCAAAGATATGTCCCCTCCCCCGCCATCACGCCTCAGGCGTCCGCCGCTTCCAGCAGCCCCAGCCCGACCAGCTTGTCCCGCAGCATATCTTTCTCGAACGGCTTGATGATATAATCGACGGCGCCGGCGCTCAGGGCCTGTTCTATGAAGCTCATCTGGCTCTCGGTCGTGCAGAATATCACCTGCGGCAGGGAAGACATGTTGCTGGCAGAGAGTTTTCGTATGAAATCGATTCCCGTCATGACCGGCATGTTCCAGTCGAGCATGACCAGATCGGGCTTCCTGCCGCCGACGCAGTAATCGTAAGCCACCTGCCCGTTCTCGGCCTCGGCGCACTGGAAGCCGAACCCTTCGAACATGCCGCGCACGATCTTGCGTATGGTGCTGCTGTCATCAACGATCAGGCAATTCTTCATGAACGCTCCTTTTTATGCGGCTTTCGCATTCCCGAGATCGAGAATGCGTTCAATATCGAGCAGGATCATGATACGCCCCTCCATCTGGCAGACGCCCGCGCATACGTCCTGCCAGAGCGGATTTAAGGTCGGGGGCACCTCCGCTATATCGTCGCCAGAGATAGCCATCACATCCTCGACGTGGTCGACCAGCAGGCTGAACAGTTCATCCTGCGCCTCTATAATCACGCCCATGCGCCTGTCCCTGCCCTCGCCCCTTGTATGCGGCTCTCCCAGACGTTCATGCATATCGATGGCCGTGACGATGCGGCCCCGCAGGTTCAGCACACCGGCGATGGCATGGCGCGCCCGCGGAATTTTCGTCAGCGCCTGCGGGCCGATCACATCCTGAATGCTGCGGATGGCCACGCCGATATAATGGCCGTTGACATAGGCCGTCAGGTATTGCGCGCTTTCCCGCGCTGTGTCCGCCGTCGTTTTCATTCCGCCGCCATCCTGTATTCCGCGCCCGCACCGGGCGCAATGTTCATACCCATGCGTGCATACCATTCGGGATTCAGGATATCGGCGGCCTGATCCCTGATAATGACCGAACCCAGCAGATTTTCACTGCCAGTCTCCTGCAGGTCGCCGTAATATTTGGTGATATCGATAATTTCCCGCACCATCAGGCCCGCCAGCCGCTCATCGGTCCTGAAGATAATCAGTGGGTGCACACCTTCGCGCGGTAGCGTATCGATGGACAGCACGGGCATCAGCTGGCCCAGATATTTGATGACAGGCCTGCCATCCGCATATTCCAGATCGCCGGTATCGATTTTTTCCAGCCGCGATATCATATGCAGCGGCGCGGCCTTCAATGTCTCGTCACCAGCCTTGAACAGTAGCAATTGCAGTTCCGCCCCTTGCGCCTGTGCGGCTGTCTCTTCCGCCTCCGGCGCGCGCAGGGAATCCAGCACATCGCTCATGCCCGCCGCTTTCAGCACGCCCGCGGGATCGAGAATCATGATAACCTGCCCGTCGCCGAGGATGGTATTCCCCGAGAATAACGGCATATCCTTGAGCAATCGCGTCACCGGTTTGACGACGATTTCCTCCAGATCGTAAACCTTATCGACAATGATCCCGAACAGGAACTGCGCCACCCTGGTCACCACCACGTAACGCGCGCGCCCGTCGTCGGCTGGCGCAGGGCGGCCCGTCAGTTCCTCAAGATCCAGCAGCGGCAGCAGGTTCCCGCGCAGGCGCAGTACCCGCGCATTGTTCACATACTCGATCTTGTGCGCGCTTTCCGCGCTGATCAGCACCAGTTCCGAGACGGAAAGCTGCGGGATGGCGAAGCGGTCTTCGCCGGTGCCGATGATCAGCGCCGAAACGATCGCCAGCGTCAGCGGAATCTTGATGGTAAAATGGGTGCCCTTGCCCTCGATCGAGCGCATCTCGATCGATCCGCCGATTTTCTCGATATTGGCGCGCACGACATCCATTCCTACACCGCGTCCCGAAACGGCGGTGATCTGATCCGCGGTCGAAAAACCGGGGTGGAAAATATATTGCTGGATCTGCTGCACCGAAAGCGTCTGCAACTGCTCCTCCGTAACCAGCCGGTTCTGCAACAGCTTCTTTTTTATCTTCTCCAGCGGTAAGCCACGCCCATCGTCCGATATCTCGATCATGATATGGCCGCCCTGATGATCGGACCGCAGCACGATCTTTCCGGTTTCAGGCTTCCCGGCCTTCAACCGCTCGTCCGGCGGCTCGATGCCGTGGTCCGCGGAATTACGGATCATATGGGTGAGCGGGTCTTTTATCATTTCCAGGACCTGACGGTCCAGCTCGGTGTCCTGCCCGTACATTTCCAGCTCGATCTTCTTATTCAGTTCGCGGCAGACATCGCGCACGATGCGCGGCAGCTTGGCCCACGCGTTCCCCACCGGCTGCATCCGGGTCTTCATGACGCCTTCCTGCAAATCGGACACGACAAGGTTCAAGCGCTGCAACGGCCCCGAGAATCCACTATTCTTATTCTGGCGGCTGATCTGCAACAGCTGGTTGCGGGTCAGGACCAGTTCGCTGACCATCGTCATCAGGTTTTCGAGCACATCGACGCTGACGCGCAACGACTGCGTTTCCAGAGGATGTTCGCTACCCGTTGCGGCGGGGGGCGGCGCTTCCCCGTTTTCGGGGCCGCGTTCATGGTGCGGCACATGCAGTGCGGTTATATTCGTTCCCGGAACATCCAGATGGGCGGGTACATCGTCTATGTCCGCGTCGTTGGAAATCGTTGGTCCCAGATGACCGTCGGCCAGCCGTTCCAGCCTTGCGGTTATGGCGGAATCGTCGCCCTCCGGCTCCTGCCCCGTGGTTTCGATGCCAGGGATGATCTGCTTGATGCGGTCGAGGGCTTCGAGGATCAGCGAAATGCTGGCCGGTTCGGCATCGAGCTTGCGGTCGCGGAACAGCCCCAGCACGTCCTCGCTCTTGTGCGCGATGCGTTCCAGCCGCGGCAGCCCCAGAAAGCCGCATGTACCCTTGATCGTATGG
>CAKTCH010000109.1 GCA_934538895.1 uncultured Alphaproteobacteria bacterium | reverse complement strand
TCCTCGATGCTGTGTGACCTTCTGGCAGGAAATATAAGTCAGGAAGATTTTTTCAGGCAAATGCGCTTCAGAAAGCTGGGAGACCCATCGAATGAAGGCATACTGAACCCTTTTTCCAGATTTTCCGCTGAAGGCCGAATGATCGAATCCATGTCCGTTGAAAAGACGGACGATGACGACGACTGGATTACGTTTAAATTTGGAGAACCAGACGTTGCCAATATAGATTTTCGTATCCGGAGACAGACGTAGGTGTAGGTACGGGAGTGTGGAATCTGAATTCCACACTCCCTCCCTAAAGGGAGGGGAGGAAGCACTGACATCTGCAGGACAGTGACAAATGCCTGCGCCCGCTGGCTTTTTTCCAGATTTTGCAGTTGCCAGCCCAGTTGCCGGGCGGCAACTGGAATTCGTCTCAAAGCCGCAGAACGGCTTGGTTTTTCCCGCCGGGCAGATTCCAGATGCCGGCAGATTCCGGGTCATGCATCCTCCGCGACGGCCGCGTCCTGATACACCCACACTTCCGGATTCTCGACGGGCAGGACGGCGCTGCTGCCGGGGTCGACGTAATCGGTCGGCAGGACCGGGATCGCCGCCGTGGTGATCTCGCTCGTTTCCTCATCGATGACCTCCGGCCCCAGCACCATCCCCTCCACGCACAGGAAACCGTATTTGCTGCGGGTCGGCGACGTACCCTTCTGGGGATGCGGCTGCCGGTAACATTTGATGTACCCCTTGGTCAGCAACACCCTGGCGCGTTCGCGCACGGTCGATTTGCTGCCCAGCCCCGCCTTGCCCTCGAAGGTTTCTGCGAACTGGTTCATGGTGTACAGACATCCCTTCGCCGCTTCCTCATGCAGGATTTCGAGGATCACGTCATGCTTGCGATGGCGTTCGGCGTCCAGCTTGCGCCCGTACTGGTCGCGGATCAGCCGGACGCTGGCCGGATCGACCTCCAGCCAGCGTTCGCCGGTCTTGTTGACATGCATCGCCGGCAGGGGCGGGCCGTTGCGCAGCTCGAACATCAGCTGGCGGGGCGGAGCCTCTTCGTCCGGGCGGAAGATCAGCATGGCGCTGGTATAATAGCTGCGCAGCGAACTGGCGCCGCTCAGGGCCTGGAACGGATCCTCGCGGAACTGGGCCTTGGTCAGCTTTTTCGTGTGGTGGACGAGGATCACGCCGGCGTCGGGATTGACGTCATCGCGCAGCGCCTCTACGCGCTTTTGCAGGAAAAACAACATCGCCTTGTTGTCGTTTTCCCCCATGCCGCTGTCATCCGGCCCGCCGTCGAACATATTGCGGATCGGATCGGCGACGATGATGTCGGGCAGCGCCTCGCCGAAACTCTCCAGAATGAGGCGCCGGACGACCTCCACGCCGTTTTCATCGAGGAGCAGTTTCATCTGCGGCGTGACGAACAGGTTGCGGCGCGCGCGGCCGATGACATCATCCGGTATCCGCATCAGCTTCACCCGTTCGGTCAGGTAGGGTTTCTGGATTTCGGCCTGCAGATAAAAGACGCGCAGCGGCCGAGGCGGCGCGAAACCGAGAAAAGGCTCGCCCGCCGCCATATGGACCAGCAAAGAGAGGACGAAATCGCTCTTGCCTACCTTGGCCGCGCCGCCGATCACCAGCATGCCGGCCGGCGTCAGAAGCCGTTTCGAGATCAGATCCTCCGGCATCGGCGCGGTGTCGTCCAGAAGATCGCCCAGCGCGTAGGCCCGGTAGGTCGCGCCCGCCGTGGCCGCTTTCGCGGTTTTCAGCAGGGCCGCGATGTCCATCCCTTCCTCGGCCACGGCGTCGGCGGCATCCCATTTCGGCGGTTTTCCGGCCGGGACGGGCAGTTCCCTGATCCCCGCGACACCCGCCTTTTCCAGCGCCGCCCGGACGTTCCTCGCGTATTGCCGTCCGGCGGCGTCGTTGTCGGGCCAGATCGTGACGGTCTTTCCGGCCAGCGGGCTCCAGTCCGTTTTGTCTGTCGGCGCCTGCGCCCCGCCCATGGCCGTCGTCGCCGCGATACCCCTGCCGATCAGGGCCTGGGCCGGTTTCTCGCCCTCCACCAGCACGACATGGTCCGCGTTTATAATGCCGGGCAGATTATAGAGCGGCCGGGGCGTGGGCATCTGCCATTTTCCGGCGCGCGCATCCCACGGACGGTAGGTCTTGCCTTCCGGCGTGTCGTAACGATAGACGGTGGCAATCACATTGCCTTGCGGATCGCGGTAATCCCATTGGCACGTTGCGGACGGTTTCGTATGCGGCTGCACCGGGACGGTATCGACGCCGATATAGCCGCGTATCGATTCCAGCACCTGCGTGAACTGTGTCCGCGCATTGAGATTGTGGCAGGCGGCCCAGAGATCGAAGATATCGCCGCCGTCATCGCTCTCGAAATCGTGCCACAGCCCGGCCCTTTCCCCTCCGAGTTCGATCTTCATGCTCTGGCCGCGGTCGCCCTTTATATTGCCGATCTCAAAGACCCTGCCGCGCACACGCCCCTGCGGAAAGAGATAGCGCAGCACATCAGGGAGCCTGAGCATGAGCCGCGCCCTGATGTCATTTCGCGATGGCAGGCGGGGATCGTTAAAATCCAGCGTCTTAAGGGGCATGAAATTTCCCTTCCTTCAGCGATATAATGTGTTCGTATAATAGGCATGGTCGACCATTGCCACCTGCCGCCCCTCGCTGCGCCATCTTTCGGGCGTATCGACCAGCGCATCCAGATCCGCGATGCTGAACAAAAAAGGGCGCACGATATGAATGCGCTGCGCCAGCGGCAGTGGCGGAAGGATGATCTCCTCAATGCTTCCAATCTGCGGCACAAGCCATATGGCGTTGCCTTCGATCTGATAGACATGCATGGCTGTAAAAAAGCATTCGCTGATGATCAGATCGGTGCCCGGCGGCGTGAGCCAGATGGCGGCGCGCTTTTTATCCATCCGGAAATGAGCGGTGGCAAAACCATGCTCCTCAGGTTCTTCATTTTGCGGCATGTTCCAGAACCCGGCGGAACGGGCAGCGCCGATTTCATAGCCCAGAGCGCATAACCCCTCGCATATCTCCCTGCCGTTTTGCTGCGTAGGCATGGTTTTGGGGTAATAGCGCAGCAATGACGGGATTTTGTGGAATTTGTATTTTCGTTTCAGGCTGTACTCCGCGCGCGTTCCGGCCAGGGGAAGAGCGGCATCGTAATGCAGCTGATGAAAGGAGCAGCGTTCGGCATCATGTCCGGGGTTCAATTTGGGATAATCGTAAATCATTTCACGCCTCCTGCTGTGCGGTACAGCTGAAACTGCGGTCCTGTTCCCAGGCCTCGATGTCTTCCATCCGGTAGATCACGCGCCCGCCGATCTTGTGGTAGCGCGGTCCCGTGCCCAGCCAGCGCCAGCGTTCCAGCGTCCGGGGCGATAGTTTCCAGCGTTTGGACAGTTCGTGTTGATTGAGGAAGGTCTTGTCGGTCATTGGCGGTCTTCTCCTTGTCTCTGTTTGACGATTCGCGCTGTTACGCGGCCTGATGAGGGGAGAATGACCCGGTTTCCAAACCGTGAAAATCCGGCCAAAATAATTGGACCGGTCCAAAATTTTTGAACCGGTCCGGAATATGGTTTGTGATTTCTTACGCCTGCGCTTTTTTTCGTTCTTCTTTTTCAAGGCCGGCGAGACCGATCCTGATTTGCAGATCAATGGCGTCCTGAATTTTCTTGTCCGCGAATGCTTTTGCCCTGTGAAAGGCCTGATAGGCATCTTCGAATTGCTTATGCTTGGGGAAGGGTTTGCCAACCTTGCTCTCAAAAAGATGGACCGCGAACAGAGCATCCTGCACGAATCTCTTATTCTCCAGGCTGCGTTCATCTTTGGGCAGGCCGTATTCATCGCGGACCGGATAATAGGCGCGCTTGATGGTCGAGGCCGATGTTTTGTCCCACTGATCGAATGCCAGTATGATCTGATTCAGGCTGGCGCCATGAGCGATGAGCATGGCGACGAACAATCCCAGATTCCGGTTTTGCACCCTGGTGAAAGGTTTGGATTTCAGGTGCTGCATCACACCCTTGTAAATCCAGTCCGCATCCTGGCCCCTGGCCTTTTTATAAACTCGGAGCACGTCGTGCAGCCCCGCCATGAGCGCATGCACGTCTTCAGGGTCGTCTGTAAACCGCCGCTTGTAATCGTCCATTCCGGCCATTCAGGAATCCGCTGTTTTACGAAGAAACATCCTTATGAGTACAAAACACGAACGGTTTTGGCAAGCCGGGATACGGCGGTGTGATAATGCGTTGTATGAAAATTGGTATATTTCAATGCCAGAAATTCACGTTTTTCGTGAAAAAATGGCAGTAAAATATACCGCAGGAATTCTGCATGCCACCAAGACGGGGCTATTTTCATGTTCAAATATCCGCGAAAAATGCGGAAATCCCGACATGATTTTAGAAATTCAGCCCTTTCCACCCCCTGTAAATTAACCACTTATCTGCTTTATAGAGCATATAATATGCGTTAATCTGCTCTATAAAGCAAATTTTTTGACTTTTAAGCAGAATCATGGTATCTTCAAACTGATTTCACAGTTTGAAGAAGCAATCATGGCAAAGAAAAACCCACTGCTGACCACTCCTCCTTATGCCGTTGAGCAGGCGCTCACGCGGTTGGGCACCAATCTGCGCACAGCGCGGCTGCGCCGGAATCTGACTATCGAGGACGTGGCGGAGAAGATCGGCACGGGGCCGCGCGCCGTTTCCGATGCGGAGAAGGGAAAGCCCTCCACCGGCATTGCCGTTTACATGGCGCTGCTCTGGGCGCTGGGACTGCTGGGTCAGATGGAAGATGTTGCAGATCCCGCCAAAGACAAGGAAGGCCAGACGCTGGCTTTGTCCCGCGAACGCTCCCGTGCGCGGCAGAGCGGAGAGACAGACAATGACTTCTGAACCGTCACCATCGGAATGCTACGTTTACATCACGCTGCCCGGCCAGACGGCGCCGGTGACGGCCGGGCGGTTTACGCTGACGGCGGATCGTCATGGGGCGGTCATCGGACATTTCATTTACGGCAAGAGCTATCTTACGCGGCCCGATGCCGTTCCTCTCGATCCCGTTGAACTCAAACTGGCGCCGCAGGCCTATGAAACGGTGGCGATGAACGGCATTTTCGGCGCGCTGCGCGATTCCGGCCCGGATTACTGGGGCCGGCGCGTCATCGAGCGCCATGCCGGAAAACCGCAACACGGCGAGATCGATTATCTGCTCTACTCGCCGGATGACCGGGCGGGTGCTCTGGGCTTCGGCCTGAATCAGACGCCACCCGCCCCAAAGCGCCACTTTAACCAGACGCTGGATCTGGAAAAATTGCAGAGCGTCGCCGATGCGATTGTCAAAGATGAAGAATTGCCCGCCGACGCCGCCCATGACCAGATCGAGGATCTCATGCTGGTCGGCACATCCATGGGCGGCGCGCGGCCCAAAGCCGTGGTCGAGGACGAAAGCGGCCTGTGGGTCGCAAAATTCAACCGGCCTGACGATAAATGGAACAGCGCGAGGGTCGAACACGCGATGCTGGTGCTGGCGCGGAGTTGCGGCCTCAGCACAGCGGAAAGCCGGATCGTCACAGCGGGCGGGCGGGACATATTGCTCGTAAAACGGTTTGACCGTGAAAAAGCGCCGGACGTATATTTGCGCGCGCGCATGATCAGTGCCCTGACATTATTGCGCGCCGAAGATTCTCACCGTTCCC
>CAKTCH010000108.1 GCA_934538895.1 uncultured Alphaproteobacteria bacterium | reverse complement strand
GCGACGGGTCCTTGATGTCGCAGGTTTTGCAATGGACGCAATTCTGGGCGTTGATGACGAATTTCTTCATGCCATCCTGTTCGACGATCTCGTACACGGCCGCCGGGCAGTAATACTGCGCCGGCTCCGCATATAAAGGCAGGTTGACCGCGACCGGAATATCCGGATCGCGCAGCTTTAAATGGCTGGGCTGGCCTTCCTCGTGCATGGTGTTGGAGAGGCGCACCGAGGTCAGGCGGTCGAAGGTCAGCACGCCGTCCGGTTTCGGGTAGGCGATCCGCGCCACTTCATCGGCGCGCTTCAACTGTTTATAATCGGCGTGGTTCTTCAGCGTATAGGGCAGCATCCAGCCGCCGACGGTCTGGAACGCGGCATGGATCAGGCCCCGCCACAGGCCGCCATGGAAACCGGGGCGGATATTGCGGACCCTGTAAAGTTCTTTCCAGAGCCAGCTTGCTTTCAAATTATCAGGGTAGGCCGTGCACTCAGCGCCATATTCCCCGGCGCCTTTCAGCAGCGCCGCCAGCGATTCAGCCGCCACCATGCCCGACTTCATCGCCGTATGGTTGCCCTTGATCTTCGGCACGTTCAGGAACCCGGCGGTATCGCCGATCAACAGCCCCCCCCTGAAGGTCAGCTTCGGCAGCGATTGATAGCCGCCCTCGACCAGCGCCCGCGCGCCATAAGCGATGCGGCGGCCCCCTTCCAGATAAGCCTTCACGGCCGGATGGGTTTTGAAACGCTGCATTTCCTCGAACGGCGACAGATACGGGTTCTGGTAATCAAGCCCGACCACGAAACCGATCGACACCTGGTTATTGTCGAGGTGGTACATCCACGACCCGCCATAGGTCTGGCTATCCAGCGGCCAGCCGAGCGTATGGACGCACAGGCCCTGCTTATGTTTCTCCGGCGGGATTTCCCAAATTTCCTTGACGCCAAGGCCATAGGTCTGCGGATCGGAATTCCTGCGCAAATCGTAATGCGCGATCAGCGCCTTGGTCAGCGAGCCGTGGCAGCCTTCGGCGAATACGGTCTGTTTCGCGTGCAGTTCCATGCCGGGCTGGAACGCGGGGGTGCGGTTGCCCTCTTTATCGATGCCAAGATCGCCCGTCGCGACGCCGATCACCGCGTCGTTCGCATCATACAAAACCTCCGCCGCGGCGAAGCCCGGATAAATCTCAACGCCCAGAGCTTCCGCCTGCTGCGCCAGCCAGTGCCCGAGCAGGCCGAGCGAGATAATGTAATTGCCGTGGTTGCGCATTTGCGGCGGGGTCGGCAGGCGCCATGCTTTCGTCGCGGTCAGGAAGAGGAATTTATCTTCCCGCGCCTCGACGGTCAGCGGCGCGCCCTTTTCCTTCCAGTCGGGAATCAGCTCGTTCAGCGCGCGCGTTTCAAACACCGCGCCGGACATTAGATGCGCCCCGATCCCGGAGCCCTTTTCCAGCACGCAAACCGACAATGCCGGGCTGAGCTGTTTCAGGCGAATCGCGCAAGACAGCCCCGCCGGGCCGCCGCCGACGATCACGACATCATATTCCATGCTTTCACGGTCAGGGCGTATGCTTTGCAATTTTAATCCTCATACTGTTCTCGAATGGCGAATAACGCTTCCTTCAATCCCTGTAAATCATATAGCGCGCCGTATCGCCGCCATACGGCCCGGCCCTTTTATTTTCATATCCCGGAAACAAGGCATCGTCACGTTGCATTAAGGAATGGAATCTCTAACTTGTACCCTTACACTTTATAATATATTCGTTAAATCTCTAAGGCTGATTACAACACATACCACGGATGTTTTTGTTTTATGACAAGCACGGAACAGGCTGCCTATTTCGCCGCCCTTCAGTGGCATCTCGATCAAGGCATCGACGAGGTTCTGGCCGATGAGCCGGGACAGCAGATGACCAGATTACCGGATAACCGGATGACCGGCCCCACGGAAGCGCCACCCGCGCCTGCCCTTCCTTCCGATCATCCGATCATCCCATCATCCGATCATCCGATCCAGGGGACGCCCGCCCTGCGTGAGGAAGCGATCAAGTGCGCGCGCGCCGCCGGGAGCCTTGAAGAACTGCAAGCCGCGCTGGCCGGGTTCGAAGGGCTGGCCGTGCGCAGGACCGCGACCAATATGGTGTTCTGCGACGGCAACCCGCAAGCCCCGGTCATGCTGATCGGCGAGGCGCCGGGCGCGGATGAAGACCGTCTGGGCCGCCCGTTCGTCGGCGTCAGCGGCCAGCTGCTCGATAAAATCCTGAAATGCATCGATATCGACCGCGCCGCGACCGACCCTGAAAAGGCTATCTATATTTCCAACATTCTGAACTGGCGGCCACCGGGCAACCGCACCCCCACCCCGCAGGAAGTGGAGATCAGCCTGCCCTTTATCGAGCGCCATATCGCGCTGGCAAAACCGAAGCTGCTGATCCTGTGCGGCGGCGTTCCGGCCAAGGCGCTGCTCCATACCGAAGACAGCATTTCACGCTTGCGCGGGCGCTGGCACGACTTCAGGCCCCGCACCCCCGGCATCGAGATGGAACCGATTCCGGCGCTCTGCACTTATCACCCGTCTTATTTATTGCGGACGCCGAGCCAGAAAAAGGCCGTCTGGGGCGATATGCTTAATCTTATGCAAAAGCGCCAAGAGCTTGGAATTGCAGCGAAAGCAGCCTGATTTCCCCTAAAAACACCCCTATTCTGGCAATGAATTCTGTAATATTGTCAATAACTTAGCGTTATGTAAGCCACATTTTGTGGACAGGACGAGCCGTTTTGGGGTATCACTCTGTCCATTATGCGTACATTCGAAAAAGCGACGAAGAGACTTCTGGTCTTGAGTCTGGTTGCCGTCAGCCTGATGAGTAACCCGATGAATGCCTCGGCGGAGCCCGCCTTTGTACCGGCACGCAAGCCGGCTGCATTGCGGGCCGATCCGCTGGCGCTGCTGCGCTTTCCGGCACTCAATCAAACCATCGCCGAAGAATTGCCGCCGCTGGTATCGAGGGCGGAGCCCGTGGCAGCGGCCCCGGCCAAACCGGCGCTGGTACCGGGCCGCAAGCCCGCTTATCAAGGACCGGAACCGACATGGGCCGCCGCAGCCTCTACGGCCCCTGAATCTGAAAAAGCCGCACCGGCGACGGCTTCGACGGCGTCTCCGCCCCCTGCCACGGAGACCGCTGCCGCACCGGCGGCCAAACCCGATAAATTCATAAAACTGGCGCGCCTGCTGGGCCTGAAAGACAGTCCGCGCCTCGCGCAAGAGACGGCGGCGGCATCCATGCCTGCCGTCAAGCCCGTCCGCACCCTGCCCGCGCTGGACGCCGCCAACAAGGTTTACAAGACATCGATGAAGCGGACCCCGGCACAGCGCGACAGCGTGGTGCGGCTGGTGGGCATCGTGAAGCAGGACGTTTCCAACGGCTCGCCGACCCGTGCGCTCAAGCGCCTGTCCCATGACAAGGCCGTGCCTTACCTCGATCCGGTCGAGAAAGACCAGCTTCGCACCGTCATCGCGCGGGGCTACCTGCTGGCGGGCAAGCTGGAACAATCCTATGAACTGGCTTCGGGGGCGGCGACCCGCTCGGGCACCTATATCCCGCAGGCGGGATGGATCGCCGGGCTGTCCGCCTGGCGTCAGGGTGAATTCAGCAAGGCGGCGCGCATGTTCGCCAACTCGGCGGACGCCAGCCACAGCTCCGCATGGCAGGCCTCCGCCAGCGCCTACTGGGCTTCGCGTTCCTACGCCCGGGCGCGCCAGCCACAGCATGTTTCCGCGTGGCTCAGGAAAGCCGCCGCCCATCCGCGCACATTCTACGGCCTGATCGCGACGCGCGCGCTCGGCTGGGATTACGATTTCAACTGGGACGTCCCGGCCCTGACCGCCGCGCACAGGAAAACGCTGCAAGCGCACCCGCAGGTCAGCGAAGCCATGGCGCTGGTTAAAAAGGGCCAGCCGCATCAGGCTTCGCAATTACTGGCCAAGGTCGATCTGTCGGGCAACGCGGCCCTGCGCGAAGCGCTGATCGCCTATGCCGCGCACAAGAACCTGTCGTCGATCGCCATGCAACTGGCGCAGACGCAGCCGCATCCCGACGGCGGCTATTACGACGCCGCGCTTTACCCGCTGATCCCGTGGAAGCCGCGCGACGGCTATACCGTCGACCGGGCGCTGGTCTATGCCATCATCCGTCAGGAATCGAAGTTCAATCCGGGCGCCGTCAGCCATCGCGGCGCGCAGGGCCTGATGCAGGTGATGCCCGCGACCGCCAACTACATCATCGGCAAGAGCCTGTTCAAGAACAAGGACAGCCACGCGCAGCTGCGCGACCCGCAGACCAACCTCGAAGTCGGCCAGCGCTATATCGAGAAGCTCCTGTATCAGGATCATGTCGATGCCGAATTGCTCTCGCTGGTCGTGGCTTATAATGCCGGGCCGGGCAATCTGAGGAAATGGAAGCGCGAGATGGCCGGGATGAAGGACGATCCGCTGCTGTTCATCGAAAGCATCCCGATGGGCGAAACCCGCGCCTATGTCGAGCGTGTGATGGCCAATTACTGGATCTACCGCCTGCGCATGAACCAGCCCGTGCCGTCGCTGGACGCCGTCGCGGGCGGCCAGTGGGCGCAATACGCGCCGCCGACCGACATCGTCAAACAGGCGGGCGTGCCGACCCTTTCCGACCTGCGGCTGGCCGCCACCAATTAAATCCACCGTAACGGCGGCGGCACTGGCGGCCCGTCAGGGCGCGCCGTCATCGTTTCTTACCCCCCTTTCCGGCCTCTAAACCCTTCGAAAACGCTGTGCAAGCGCATCGCAAGGGCCATGGACTTTACGGAGCAGATCTGATTAATTATTCACCATTCAATACATCAGGATTTTTAAGCCATGACCAAGACCGTTCAGGATATCCGCGCGACCTTTATTGATTTTTTCAAGAGACAAGGGCATGAACACGTCCCCTCCAGCTCTTTGGTACCGAATAACGATCCCACGCTGATGTTTACGGCGGCAGGGATGGTGCAATTCAAAAACGTTTTCACCGGCCTTGAAAAACGCCCTTATACCCGTGCGACCACAGCACAAAAATGCGTGCGCGCGGGCGGCAAGCATAACGACCTCGACAATGTCGGCTACACCGCCCGTCACCATACATTTTTCGAGATGATGGGTAATTTTTCCTTTGGCGATTATTTCAAGGAAGACGCGATTGCTTTCGCATGGGAGTTAATCACCAAAGACTACGACATGCCGCAAGACAAGCTGCTGATCACAGTCCACTCCTCCGACGAAGAAGCCGCCACCATCTGGCGCAAGCTTACCGGGTTTACCGACAGCCGCATTATTCGCATTCCGACCGATGATAATTTCTGGTCCGCAGGCGATACCGGTCCATGCGGCCCTTGTTCCGAGATTTTCTTTGATCAGGGTGATAAACTGGCAGGCGGCCCCCCGGGTTCCGCCGATCAGGACGGTGACCGCTTCCTCGAATTCTGGAATCTGGTTTTCATGCAGTTCGATCAGCAACCGGACGGTCATGGCGGTTATGCGCGCAAGCCGCTGCCGAAGCCCTCCATCGATACCGGTATGGGGTTAGAGCGCATGTCCGCCCTGATGCAGGGCAAGACGTCCAACTACGATATCGACCTGCTGCGTTCGATCATCGAGCATTCCGCCGACCTGACGGGCGTGGCCCCGGACGGCGCGATGGCCCCGAGCCACCGCGTGATCGCGGACCATCTGCGCTGTTCGGCGTTCCTGCTGGCCGACGGCGTGATGCCGTCGAACGAAGGGCGCGGTTATGTGC
>CAKTCH010000107.1 GCA_934538895.1 uncultured Alphaproteobacteria bacterium | reverse complement strand
ACCAAACGTTTCGAAGCCTATGGCTGGGCGGTGCAGTCCGTTGACGGCCATAACCTGAAAGCGATTGAAGCGGCCCTGCTGCAAGCGCAGCATTCCAGCAAGCCCAGCATGATCCGCTGCAAGACGACGATCGGTTTCGGCGCACCGACTAAAGCGGGGACAGCGGGCGCCCACGGGTCGCCGCTGGGCGATGAGGAAATCAAGGGCGCGCGCGGTGCGCTGAAATGGCCGCATGAGCCGTTTTTTGTGCCGACGGAAGTTCTGGCGATGTGGCGTCATGCCGGACAGCGTTTTGCCAGCGAGTTTGCCGCCTGGAACAAGCGCCTGGAAGATAACCGCTATAAGGCGGATTTCATGAAGGTCATGTCGGGCGACGTAACCGAGGATATCAAAGGTCCGTTGCAGCAGTTGAAAGACAAATACCTGAAGGACCGCCCGAAGCTGGCGACGCGCCAGAATTCCGGCGACGTGCTGGAAAAAATCATTCCCGTGCTGCCGCATCTGATAGGCGGGTCTTCCGATCTGACGCCGTCCAACAACACGCAGGTCAAAGGCCCGTCCGCCATCAGCGCGGGCAATTATGAAGGCCAATATATCCATTACGGCGTACGCGAGCATGGCATGGCCGCGATCATGAACGGGATGGCGTTGCATGGCGGGATCATTCCCTATGGCGGCACGTTCATGCAGTTTACCGACTACTGCCGCCCGGCCATTCGCCTGTCGGCGCTGATGAAGCAGCGCGTGATTTACGTGATGACGCACGATTCCATCGGTTTGGGCGAAGACGGCCCGACGCACCAGCCGGTCGAACATCTGGCCGCGCTGCGCGCGATTCCGAACCTGCTGACGCTGCGCCCTGCCGATGGCGTGGAAACCGCCGAGTGCTGGGAAATCGCGCTGAACAGGAAGGACGGTCCTTCCGTTCTGGCGCTGACCCGTCAGGGGCTGCCGACCGTTCGTTCCGGTGACGGCGGCGAAAACCTGTCCGCCAAAGGCGCTTACATCCTGAAGGAAGCCAGCGACGGTGCGCCGAAGGTTGTCATCATGGCTACAGGTTCCGAAGTGGAAATCGCGCTCGGCGCGCAAGCCATTCTTGAAGACAGCAAAATCCCCGCCCGCGTGGTTTCCATGCCCTGCATGGAGATTTTTGCCAGACAGGACAAAGCCTATCAGGAAAAAGTCCTGGGCGATCGCACGCTGGTGCGCGTGGCTGTGGAAGCCGCCGTGCGCCAGAGCTGGGACCGCTGGCTCGGTTTCGACGGTATTTTTATCGGTATGAGTACATTTGGCGAATCTGCCCCGATCAAAGACCTCTACAACCACTTCAGGATTACCAAGGAAGCGGTGGTAGAAGCGGTCAGAGCCAAGGTCTAATTTGAACCTGATCGCTAAAATTGCGTAAAATCGCCTGAAAGTCTTTACTACCTTGGCGATATCCGCTCGACGGCGCGTTGTTTATCTGGCTGCTTGCTGAACTTTCTTATACGGCATCCGGCATATTGCAGGCAGACTAAGCGCTTTTATTTATGGGGCTTGTGCATGTCTGTGCCTGCACGATTAATTGGCTCATGCCCAAGAAAAAGACACTCTTTGGTTTTAGCGGCATTCAGATGACTTCGATTTTATATCTGCTGTCCACGGTATGCCCATTCTGGGCCGCATGGACGTTGGGTAGTACATTCATCTTTATCGCCGCCTGTGCCTACTGCGCGTGCAACATCATTCTTTATATCGTGAATAAAGAAGATCACCCGCCTATACGCAGCAGCACGAACCCTAAGCGGTCTTCACCAAACGGAACAGCATCATGTACTGCGTCATGAAATCCAGCAGTTCCATCGGGCTTTGCAGGTATTTACCATCGCTGGCGTCATAAGGCAGGAAGCCATCTGTTACCATGCGGCGGATGGATACACTGAAGCCGTTATCCTGAAACGCTTTAGCAATATCTTGCAGCGAATAGGTTTGCGGCGGCACGGGCGAAAATTCAGCTACGGTCTCTTTCCAGCGCTCCCATAGCGGGTTTTCGGCGTATTCACCAATGGCGAGGTAATAAACACCGCCCTTTTTCAGCACGCTGCCGATTTCGCGCGCATGCGCCACAATGTCGGGCAGCAGATAAACAACCTCGTGCGAGAACGCGATGTCGAAAGCGTCTTTCTTTTCCGCCAGCACACGGCTGTGTTCGTAATCGCAAGGTGTATCACCCTTATGCGCGTTGGCGAATGCAATCGACTCCTCAGCAATATCAACGCCCAAGGCACTGCGGTACGGCAATGCCTGATGCAGCACTTTCAGAAAGCGGCCACGGTTGCAGCCGAAATCGAGGATATTCTTATCCGCCAGCGATTTTTCCTGAACATACGAAATCAACGCATGCCATGCGGGCTCATGCCCTTCGCCCATGCTTTCTTCGCCTTCGATGCTGTCCCAGGTATCGACGTTTTCTGCGTGCTGGCTCATTGTTTTATCCTTCCTAGAATTCCTGACCTTTGGGGGTCATTGATATGCGTTTATAAGCGCCCTTCTTCAAGGGCGATGGCAAGGCGCCGTAAGTGGTTCCGGGTGTCAGAATATGGTCGGGCAACAGATTATCGCCATCAACCGCGATCGTGTCGCTATCAAAAGTCAGGGCGGCCAGCATGCGGCGGCGCAATTCCTCGGGCGAAAAGCCACCATAAAGCGTGGCTTTTACATCGGCAGGCATGCCGTCATTGGGATTGGCCCCCTCAGGCGTGCGCAGCAGTGAATGAGAAATCCATGCCACATCGTGTGCACTTAATTGCGGGATCGGCGCTTTACCACTCATGATGTCATCGCTTAGCGGGAAACCATCGGCGATGGATTCTTGCAGTACGGTCTTCATCGCTTTGCCATCACGATATGTTTCACATGCGGTGGTAATACCGGGATTTACTTGGAACACTGTTACGGGTTTGCCGGTTGAGATGTTGGATTCCAGATAGAATGTGCGCCATGCCAGTTCGTTCATGAATTTGTCGGCTGCGTCAGCTAACAGACCATAGCTTGCGCGGTTAGCAGCCAGCGCTGAAAGAGATACCACGCGCAAATCATTCAAACTGCGGTTTGTCAGCAGGTCATAACCCATGGCCGCCATATTATAGACGAAACGCAAACGACGGCTGGCCGCACGTTCCACTTCTTGCACAGGCTCTCTATGCATCGGCTTGAATGGCTCACCGCTGTTTTGTGCGAAAGATTGATACAGCACCATCGAAACATCACTGATCGGCTGCTGAGCACTCATCAGCGCCAATTCAGCGTACATGGTTTTCAGAATGGCAGGATCGCCCAGATCACCTTCGATGACATGTACCTTCGGGTTGTTGACCAGGTGCTTGGTAAATTCAACACCAGAGCGTGTATGCAGCAACACGCGGCAATCATCAGCCACCAGCTTTTGCAAAATGGCGGCAGTGTTGTTCATCAGGTATTGCGTGCCACCCTTATTCCAAAACGCATGTGTGGGTTCCTGACCATGTTTGGTGGCGTCATAGGCAGTGAATGATGCGTCCGTCAAAACATATACAGGGGTTGCATTGCTGGCTTGGTTATCAACCTTGAATGCGGCAGCGCTATCCAGTCCCGCATGCGTGAGGAAGCTTTTAACCTCGCGCTGAAAATCATTGCGCAGAGTATCGATAACGGCTTGGTGAGATGGCGCGATCATGGTGTTTGCAGGCCCGAAAGTTTGAGTGGCTTCACTGAGCGCTCTTTTACATGGCTGCCCTCTTAAATGCAAATCATTCTCATTTACATTTTTATTTTTCTTCAGATGATCTCATTACGATACTTTGTGTTTTTATAAGTTTAAGACGGCAAATAGTTAATTTAATAACTTTCTACACCCTGGCCACAGTGGCTTGCGGATTGACACGCTGCATCAAGGGAGTATGTTCTTCGGGCCATTTATTTGTTTTCATAAATTCGTCAAATCAGGAGTATCCCCTATGACAACACGCGTAGCCATCAGTGGTTTTGGCCGTATCGGCCGCCTCGTCCTTCGTGCCCTTTATGAATCGGGCCGTAAGGATATTCAGGTCGTGGCAATCAACGATCTGGCGGATCTTGCCACCAATGCCCATCTGCTGAAATACGACTCGATTCATGGCCGTTTTCCGTTCGAAGTTTCGACAGACGGCGACACGCTGATCGTTAACGGCGACCGTATCAAGTGCGTGCAGGTGAAAGACCCGGCGCAACTGCCATGGAAAGATATCGGCGTCGATATCGCGTTTGAATGCTCCGGCATTTTCACCAAGCGCGAGGATGCGGCGAAACATATCGCGGCAGGCGCTAAAAAAGTGCTGATCTCCGCTCCGGCGACCGATGAAGACATTACGGTCGTTTACGGCGTAAACTCCGATAAGCTGACGGCGGATCATTTGATCGTGTCCAACGCGTCCTGCACCACCAATTGCCTTGCGCCCGTCGCTTCTGTGCTCCATGAGGGCATCGGCATCGCCAACGGCTTCATGACCACCATCCACAGCTATACCGGCGACCAGAAAATCGTCGATACCAATCATAAAGACCTGCATCGCGCCCGTGCGGCGGCGCTGAACATCATCCCGACATCCACGGGCGCTGCCAAAGCTGTCGGCAAGGTTCTGCCGGACCTGAAGGGCAAGCTGGACGGCGTGGCGACACGGGTGCCGACACCGAACGTATCGCTGGTCGATTTCAAATTTACGGCGAAACGCCCGACGACGGTTGAAGAAGTGAACGAAATGATCAAGAAAGCCGCCAACAGTAACGAGTTGAAAGGCATTCTCGGTTTTTATGAAGAAGAGCTGGTATCCGGCGACTTCAACCACGATCCGCGCTCTTCCATATTCGCGATCAATGAAACCAAAGTCATCGACGGCACGCTGGTGCGCGTCATGAGCTGGTACGATAACGAATGGGGCTTCTCCAACCGGATGCTGGATACGGCGGTGAAGATGGCCTCGCTGAAATAAGCGTGGCTAAAACCAGCTTTAATGTGCAAGTTGACACTATGGCGAAGACTGACCTACACTTTCTGACCTGAAATAATTCCGGACAGGGAGTCGCCTTATGACAACACAAGCCGCGCAACAGACGCTGAGCACTCATGAATTCTCGCAGGAACTGGAAAGGCTGAAAAAGGCCTTCGCGGCCATGGAGCCTGAACTGGCAGAAACCGTGCGTGATCCGGAACTGGGGCTTGAGGGTTATGTCGTTGTCTGGAACACGGGCATCAGCATGGGCGGGCCGCTGGAGCGCTGCGGCAAAGGCGGCACCAGAACGATGCCGACTCTGACACTCGACGAAGTGAAAATGCTGGCGCGCACGATGGCCCTTAAAAATGCGGCCGCGGGCCTGCCCCTGGGTGGTGCCAAGTCAGGCATCAAAGCCGATTCCAATGCCCCTGATTTTGAGAAGAAATATCGCCGCTTCGTCAGCCTGTGCAAACCGTTTCTGCATGAAAATGGCGGTATTTTCGGGGGGTTCGGCTTCGATATCGGGTCCAAACCTGTCCATGCCCTGTGGGCCTGCGACGAATTGCAGTCGCGGCGTTCGTTCACGGGCAAGCCGCTCGATATGGGGGGCACAGATTATGACCACGAAGGTGTCGCAGGGCTGGGAGTCGCAGTGGCCGCCGAAACGACATTGAAGCGGTTTAATGTCGATCCCGCGCGGGCTACATTTTCCGTGCAGGGGCTGGGTGCGATGGGCGCGGCGGTTCTTCGCTATTTCAGCGCGACGGGCGCGCGCCTGACATGCTTCTCCGACCCCAAATATGGCGGTACATGGGTTTTTGAAAAACCTTTGTCCGACGCTCT
>CAKTCH010000106.1 GCA_934538895.1 uncultured Alphaproteobacteria bacterium | reverse complement strand
GCCTAACTTCGCCCCTTCGCCTCTTCGCGGTAAATCAATCCTTGGGACGACCTCACAAGAAAAACAGCCCCCGCCTTGAGCGGCCATGACCGCCGTGCTATCTAGAAGTCCATCTTCCATATGTTACGGAGTCCTTATCACATGAGCGGCCACAGCCTTTATCACACCTGCGAGAAACTCTTCTGGGGTTTCGTTCTGGTCATGTCGTGCCTGTATCTGGCATCGTGCAGCGGAATGCCGCAGGGCGAAGCCAAGTACCCGACGGGCGCGAACCGCGGCGCGCAACAGAACGCCAACGATATCTATACGAAGGAAGAGGGTATCTTCGGCGATGGCGGCATCCTGAATATTGGCCGCAAGTCCGACGACTCCGGCGCCGGCATCGGCGTCAACAGCTATCTGTGGCGCGCGGCGCTGGATACGATTTCCTTTATGCCGCTGGCAAGCGCCGATCCCTTCGGCGGCACCATCATCACCGACTGGTATTCGCCGCCCGAAACCCCGAACGAGCGTTTCAAGCTGAACGTGTTCATTCTGGACAAGCAGCTGCGCTCCGACGGCATTGCGGTCAAGGTCTTCCGTCAGAACCTGAAAAACGGCACATGGCGCGATTCCACCGCTACGGACACCACCGCCCGCCAGCTGGAAGAAGCCATCCTCACCCGCGCCCGCCAGATGCGCGTCAGCCAGATGGAGCG
This sequence comes from uncultured Alphaproteobacteria bacterium, assembly GCA_934538895.1. Taxonomy (GTDB): domain Bacteria; phylum Pseudomonadota; class Alphaproteobacteria; order Micavibrionales; family Micavibrionaceae; genus Micavibrio_C. The sequence goes on along the minus strand of CAKTCH010000106.1, from coordinate 5,162 downwards.
GAAGTGAGCGGTTAGTGAATAGTGAATAGTGTTCAGTGAAAACCCCGGTGACGCACCGGGGTTTTTATTTCACCACAACGGCCACAGCGTTCTTCTCCCTTCCGTCATTGCGAGCGCAGCGAAGCAATCCAGAATATCTGAAATTTCAAACACTCTGGATTGCTTCGTCGCGATGCTCCTCGCAATGACGAGTAAGCCAAGACACCTCCACCCCGTCATCTCGAGCATAGCCGAGGGATGACAACATAAGGATAAAAGGTAGTGTGCCTACGCCGCGCGTCTGCTGATCGACAGCAACGCCTGCGCCGTCAGCGTTTCATCGGGCACGCCGGTTTTTTTGCATTGCGCTTCCAGATCGGCAAGCCTTTGCAATGTGCGCGCCAGCCCTTCAAGACTCCATGCGCGAATCTGCACCTTGAACGCGTCTTCCTGCTTCCAGAATACCGGTGGTTGCAAGGACTTCATCACGACCTCGATCGCTTCGCCGCGCCCCACGCGCGCCTTCACCAGATGCAGGCGGCGGAAATGATTTTGCAGCGAACGCAGGATGATAATCAGCGACACGCCTTCCTGCATCATCGCCTGAAACGCCGTCAGCACGGCCTCGGGCTTCGATCCTGTCACGCTGTAGATGAATTTATCGAGCGTCTGCGATCCCGCATCGCCCGTGCAGGCCTGCACGTCGTCGAGCGTCACGGCGCTTTTATCATGACCTTTGTAAGTGATGAGCTTGTCCAGTTCGTTACGCACGCGCAGGCGGTCGCCCACCAGCGCCGCCGCCAGCGCGCCGGTCGCGTCCTGTTCGATCGCAAGCCCGGCCTCTTTCAGCGTATCGCGTATGATGCCCGTCAGATCGCGTTCATCCTCGACATAACAGGGCAGGGCCGCCGCGTTCGCCGCTTTCTCGATCAGCGCGCGCAAGGGCGATTTGGTGCCCAGCTCGCCGGCCTCGACGATCACGAGGTTCTGCATACTCGGATTTTGCAGATATTCCTTTAAAAGCGGTGACAATGAATCGCCCGCGTCCTCGATGCGGATCAGCCGCGCGCCGCCCATCAGCGACATCGCCATCGCCTCATCCATCAACCGCGCGGGATCGTCGATCAGTTGCGAAGCGTTGAGCGTGACGGCATTGAAGGGATCGTTGAGGTCGGCCACCACGCTTCTGCCGATGATCGCGCTGCGTTCCTTCATCAGTCCGCTTTCCGGACCATAGATCAGGATCAGGCGCGCCTGCGGGTCGGGGGCCTTGACGAACGGTTCGATCTGCCTGAACGGGAGTTTCATACCCGCATCATAAGGACGGCGGCCTTGCGGTCAAGGGCGGAGACGTTTCTTCCGCAGGGGGCAAAACGACGCGGGCCGTCTCGTACAGCGCCAGCTTTTCCGCAGCCATATTTAGCGGCGGCTGGGTGCGGGCCGTTTCGAGAATGCGCGTTTCCTTCTCCTGCGTGAGGGCGGCGGGCTTTTTACTCTCAAGCCATAAGGACGCCCGCGCACGCCACGCCAGATTGTCCAGCAGGCTTTGTTCGAACCCTGCGCCGACCACAGGTTTAGCCGGGATATGGGCCGTGCCCTGGCTGAATTCACACCCCTTGGAGTCGGTGCCGAAAAAATCGATCTCGCCGCCGCCGTCGTCATGGACGCGATGCGGCATTTTGCTTTTTACCGCGCTAAAGGCGGCGCAAAGCGCCTCGGGAGATTCCATCTCGGACTCCGCGACCAGATCGACGACGCGCCGATGGCCGCCCATATTTTCAGGCATCTCGGCAAGCACCGCATAATGCGGCGCGTCGAGGCCATAGGATTTATGATTGAAAAGCTTGACGACAGTAAATTCCATGATACGCGATCCTTATAAAACGCCGTGATTTATCGGTATGTTTTTTCGGGATGCGCAGGAAAAATCGATAAAAGCGCCACATCCGCCTGGAGGGCAGGGGGTCAGGCCCTGCCGGCGGTAATAATAATCGTGATGATGGCGGTGTTTACTCTCATGTAATTGTCGTAACCTGCATAAGCGCGCCAAGTCAATAAAAAAATTGTGCCGCGCAATATTAAATACGTTTTTTCAGTCCCGCTAAAACGCAAACCTTACCAGAAACCCTATCAAGACTTCGGCCCATTGTCAAATATTATGTAAATAATTTGGATTTAACGATTAAAATACAGCAGGATATGCGTCTCGATCTGCCGGGCTATATCGTCCAGCGCCTGCCGCCGCGCGGCGTCTTCCGCCACCCGGGTGGTAAACTGGCTATCGAGAATATTGTAACTGGTAACTGCGGTCAGAGAGCGGTTAAGCAGTTCCTCGCCCTCGCCATCATAAAGCACCATCGCGGTGGTGAGATAAAGCTGCGCCCGGGTACTGTCGGATGTCTTTGTAATATCAAGCTCACTGCGACTCTCGCTGATCGTGGCAACGCTGAGATTATAGGCGGCCCCGGTTCCGGGCCGCCCCTGCGAATAAAAACGGTCCATCAGGGCGTTGCGCAGATATTGCCCCGGCGCATCGGCGATATTGGCGATATAAATCTGCCCCAGCCGGGTACGGGCGCCCTGATTCCCGCTGGCCCCGTACTCCCCATATAACGGTGAAAAGCCACAAGCGGAAAGAAAAAGGAAGGATAATAAAATTAATGAGATATTTCGTGCCATACGCAGCATATTGCCTTATACAATATAGCAATCACCCTGTTTGGCAGGGGATTTAACGATTATTCACAGTTTTTGTGTATACAGGGATTATGCGTAAGGAAATACGGGCACTTTTCCAGAACTTTATCTTGTCGGCTTCCATGGGAATCGCGCATAAGAGAGCTCTCGGCCAGCTGCCCGCCGAAGAAGCAGCGCAGGCCCGCCTTGTGCTGGACGCCTTGCGGCAGGGGCGATTTCATTTTGAAACCGAAATCTGGCATGACGCACGGAAGGAAGACGACCGGCTATACCCCGCTGAAATGCTTTTACGCACCTACACAAAGGAGGGGGAGGCCATCCCCCCGAGCGCGCCGCTCACCGCCATAGCGCACGCCGGTTTCCAGGAAGCACTGGATAAAGCCATCATCATTGCCGCGGTCGATCAGGCGCTGGAACGCCGGCAAATGCCCATATCCATCAATACATCGGCCCGTAATATCAGTTCCGGGCATTTCTGGCGCGATGTTTCACATCTGCTGCATACGCACTTCGCCATGGATGATATCAAGGACCAGATCACCTTCGAGGTTCTGGAAGACGATCTCGCACATAATCCCTGCCGCGATATCCTGCTGCAAATGAAAAAGGATTTCGGCTGCACGTTCGCCGTCGACGATTTTTATCACGATCGCGAGCAATGCCTGAAGGAAGATACGGACGTCGACAGCTTCGACTGGACGCGCTTGGACAATCTGAAAGAAATTGCCGACTATGTGAAGATCGACGGCCCCTCAGTAGAGGCGGGGCTGGATCCAAAAAATAGCTTCAGCCTGGAAGAGTTGATCAGCCGGATTAAACACGTCGTACCCGATGCCTGCATAGTCTTTGAACGCGTCAAAGACGCCGATCAGGCACACGCGCTGGCGCAAATGGGCGAGGCCGTTCAGGGCCGCTACCTGACCACAAGCCGGGACGAATTCGTCAAACAGCTCACACTTGCCACCCATAACTTCCCACCGGCACCGAAGACGTTCAGAGAAGTCATGCCATAACGCATGACTTAAGCGTGGAGTTTATTAATTCCAAAAAACAAAGAATCTGAACACGGCACACACAACGATCACAGCACCCTTGCGCAAGCCTGTCATCCCGAGCGCAGCCGAGGGATCTTATCAAGCTTAAACCGGGTCAGATCCCTCGGCTGCGCTCGGGATGACGGTGTTTGGCAGGATTTGGCTGAGATCGTTGTGCACGCCGCTTTCAAAATCAATCATTCATGAGTTCCGAACTTAATCGGTGATACGGCGAATGATATCGTCAAGCTGGTCCAGCGACTTGTATTCAACGCGCACGGCACCGCGACCGTTCTTTTTCAGATCGATCACGACCTTCAGACCCAGCTTGTCCGTAAGATCTTTTTCGAGCGCGAGAACGTTTACGTCCTTCGCCACGGCCTCACGACCCGCAGATGCCTTGGTCGGTTTCGCTTTCTCTTCCGAGGCCGCCATCTTTTCCGCTTCGCGCACGCTCAGACTCTCGGCGACAATGCGGCGCGCAAGCTCTTCCGGGCGTGCGGCGTTGACCAGGATCTTCGCGTGCCCCGCGGACAACTTGCCCTCATGCATCATCACATGCACGGCGGCGGGAAGCGAAAGAAGGCGCGTCATGTTCGCGACATAGCTGCGGCTCTTGCCCAGAACAGCCGCAAGCTTCTCTTGCGTATGGCCGTAATCGTCCATCAGCTTCTTGATGCCCTGCGCCTCTTCGAGCGCATTGAGATCGGCGCGCTGCAAATTCTCGATCAGCGCGATCTCGGCGGCGGTTTCATCATCGAAATCGCGTATGACGACAGGCACTTCATGCAGCTTCGCGCGCTGCGCCGCGCGCCAGCGGCGTTCCCCGGCGATGATCTCCCATTTATTCGTCTGCCCCGGCACCTGACGCACGAGGATCGGCTGCAACACGCCGTGCACGGCGACGGACTGCGCCAGTTCGGAAAGCGCGTTTTCGTCCATATATTGACGCGGCTGGAACGGACTGGGCTGCAACAAATCGATACCCAGCGTGCGGCGCGGCCCCACAGGCGCTGACGGCGCGGCAGCGGCTGGCGTGTACGGGGAAATACCGTTACCGTTCTGCGCCGCCGGAATAGGAATCTCGGGAATCGGGTTGCCGGAACCCTGCGTGGCGAAGGTGACTTCGTCATCCTCAAACAAGGCATTAAGGCCACGGCCCAGACCGCGCTGTCTTTTCGCTGTATTGATCATTTTATCTTCGCTCATTTTCGGTTGTTTCTATCAGGCAACTTGTTCTTGGGTCGGATGGGAAGTGCCATTGGCGGCGTTTTTGGACTCGCTGGAGCCGCTCTGCGCCGCGAGGAGGATTTTTTCGCGTTTCATCACTTCGCTGGCCAGCCGTATGTATGCCGCCGAACCCGGACACCCCATATCGTACACAATGGCAGGAAGCCCGAAACTCGGCGCTTCCGAAACACGTACGTTACGTGGAATCATGGTCTTGTAAAC
>CAKTCH010000105.1 GCA_934538895.1 uncultured Alphaproteobacteria bacterium | reverse complement strand
CGCAGGATAAACACGGCGGCGAAGGCGCTGGCGGCCTCAGGCGCGCTCACGCCTTTAAAGCCTTCAAAGCCGTCGGCGAAGAAAACCACGCTTTCCGTGTTTAAACCCGCAAAAGTGGCGCTGAAACGCCCCCCCATCGCGGTGATTTCATCGATGGCCAGCTTTTCCGGCTTGCCCATGCCCAGCAGCACGATACGGTCATATTTGAATTTCTGCGGCCCCGGCAGCGCGCCTACTTGCCCGACCTTGCCCGTGAAATTCTGGCTGGTTTTGACGAAATGCGCGATGGCGCCCTTGGTATCCTTGTCCAGCGCCGCCCCTTGCCCGGTCAGTTTACCGCCCTCGCCCACCATGATGATGGCGGTTCTGGCATTGAGTGACGGGGCCTTGGAAAAACTGATGGTGGACGGCATGGGAAGAATCCTTGCAGAAAAAAATAGGGGAGAATCTGGTAATCGTACATCTGACAATATACGATGAGCCGCCCCTGAAAACCAGAGGGCATACTTGAGAACGCTGATGATCGTCGAACGCTATATATTCAGGAACCTGATTCTCGCCACGGGATTTATCGCCGTGACGCTGGCGGCTGTCATCTTCCTGACCCAGTCCTTGCGCTTCCTCGAACTGGTCATCAATTCCGGCGCTTCGAGCGGCGCATTCTGGATGCTGACCATGATGGCCCTGCCGCGCTTTTTCGAAATCATCCTGCCGATCGCGCTGATGGCGGGTGTCATCTTCGTCTATAACCGCATGACCGCCGACAGCGAGATGGTCGTCATGAAAAGCGTGGGTCTTTCCCCGCTGCAACAGGCGCGGCCCGCCTTGATACTGGCAGCGGTTACCACCGCCGTCCTGCTGGTGATGACCACCTATGTCGCGCCGAAATCCCTGACCGGGATGCAGCAATTAAGGCAGGTCATCAAGGCGCAATATTCGGTGCTGCTGTTCCGCGAAGGTGTATTCAATGCAGTGATACCGGGCCTGACCGTCTTTGTGCGCGCCCGCAGCGGCGACGGAGAACTGCTCGGTCTGATGATCCACGATACCCGCGACCCCGGACAAGGTCCCGTCACCATCCTGGCCCGGCGCGGCAATCTGGTGGCCAGCCAGACCGGCCAGCAGGTGATGGTATATGACGGCATCCGCCAGTCCCTTAATAAAAAGAACGGCAGCCTCAACCGCCTGAATTTCGAACGTTACATGATCGACATGCCCGAAGCCGGACCCGTGCGCCAGCGCTGGCGTGAACCAGATGAGCGCACCCTGTGGGAATTGCTGCATCCGGCGTCTGACGATAAACGCGCCAGCGAAAGCCGGGATGAATTTCAGCTGGAGGTCCACCGCCGGCTCATCAGCCCCCTGCTGGCCCCCTGCTTCGCCGTGATCGCCCTGTGTGCCTTGTTGCTGGGGGCGCTGGAACGGCGCGGCCTGACGCGGCGCATCGTGCTGGCGGTCGGCCTGTGCATCGTCATTCAGGGCCTTTACCTGAGCGCCTTCAGCCTCGCGCGGGCGCATCATATCGGCGGTTTGCTTTTGATGTATATTCTGGTGCTGGGACCGCTTTTCATCGGGATGCGCTGGCTCGCCTGCGGTCAGGCGGGCTGGCATCAGTTGAAATTCTGGCGCGCTGACAGGCGGCGGGAGAAAGCGGCATGAGATTCTCCCCCACGCTGAACCGTTACATGGCCACGCATTACGCCCGCAACCTCGCGCTCGGGCTTCTGATCCTGCTGGGCGTCGTCTATCTGTTCGATACGGTCGAATTGCTGCGCCGCGCAGCGAAACGCGACGACGTGCCCTTCAGCCTCGTGATCGAGATGGGGCTTTTAAAACTGCCCGAAGTCGGGCAGATCATGTTTCCTTTCGCGATCCTTTTCAGCGCCATTTTCACCTTCTGGCAGATGACCCGCCGTTACGAGTTGATTATCGTGCGCACGGCGGGCCTGTCGGTCTGGCAGTTCCTGACGCCCGTTCTGGCGGTGGCCGTGGGCGCGGGCATCGTCATGACCACCCTGATTAACCCGCTGGGATCGATGCTGCTCGGGCGTTTCGACCAGCTGGAGGCCGTCCATTTAAGCGCGGAAACCCCGCAAATATCACTGCTGCAGGAAGGGCTTTGGTTGCGGCAGGAAGCCGCCGGCAACGGCCATGTGATCCTGCACGCCGGCAAGGTCAGGCTGCCGGAATGGGAACTTCAGGACGTCATGGCCCTGTTCTTCGACCAGAAAGGTGACTTCGCCCGCCGCATCGACGCGTCCAGCGCCCAGCTGGGCGACGGTCAGTGGGTATTCCGCGACGTCATCAGCAACACCGTCGGCCAGCCGGGCAGCGAGAAAATTCCGCTGGTGGCGCTGGCCACCACCCTGACCACGAAAAAAATCGAGGAAAGCTTCGCGGAGCCGCAAGCCTTATCATTCTGGAAATTACCGGCTTTCATCCGCACGCTGGAAACCACCGGCTTTGATTCCGTCCCGATCAAAGTCCATTTCCAGAGCCTGCTCGCCCAGCCGCTGCTGTACGCCGCCATGATCCTGCTGGCCGCGTCCGTGTCCCTGCGCCCGCCGCGCTTCCGCGGCGCATTCGCGCTGGCGGCCCTCGGGGTCGGCATCGGTTTTATGGTATTTTTCCTTTCGAGCTTCCTCCAGGCCATGGGCGCCACCCACCAGATCCCGGCCCTGCTGGCGGCCTGGGCGCCCGCGGTGGTCAGCTTCCTGCTGGGGCTGGCGGTTATGCTTAATCTTGAGGACGGGTAAAAAGATTCTTAAACACCCCGTTGACCGCGGGCAAAGGGCACTGCAATATGGCCCGCAGGCAATCTGATTATTATTGATTCTCAGATCGTTGCTGAAATTTTCGACCCCACGAAAATTTTAACCAGCTGGTAATTCAAAACTGATTTACTCATGGTTATCGGGCGTGGGATGGAACCACCCCAGAAGGGGTATTTTTTTCGGGGACATGAATATTATGAATGCACAAGCAACCAGATTGACAAGACTTTGCCTGACCGCCGTAATGGCGCTGTCGCTCGCCGCCTGTTCGACGGTACGCACGGAGGCCGATGCGGGCGAAGTATACGACCCGGCGGAAGGTTTCAACCGCGCGGTTTTTGCCTTTAACGACGCGGTGGACACGATTTTCCTTGAGCCGGTCGCCATGGGTTACCGTTTCGTCGCGCCGCAGCCGGTGCGTACAGGCGTACGTAATTTCCTGCGTAACCTGAAAAGCCCGATGCAGGTTGTGAACCAGACCCTGCAGGGCGATTTAAACGGCGCGGGCAGTGATGTCGGTCGTTTCGTTATCAATTCCACCGTCGGCGTCCTCGGCCTTGTCGACGTGGCGGCCATGGTCGGCCTACCGTACGAGCAGGAAGATTTCGGCCAGACTCTGGCCGTCTGGGGTGTCGGCCACGGCCCCTATATGATCCTGCCGATTTTAGGCCCCTCGTCCATGCGCGACGCGACCGGCCTGATGGTGGATTCTTACGCCGATCCTCTGCGCCTGTATCTCTATAACACCCATCAGGAAGAATGGCATTATGCCCGCCTGGGCCTGACGGCGATCAGCACGCGCGAAGAACTCCTCGACCTGCTGGACGACCTCCAGAAAAACTCGTTCGATTATTATGCCGCCCTGCGCAGCACCTATATCCAGCGGCGCGCAGCCCTCGTCATGGATCAGGACCCGGAACTGGCCTCCAGCCCGGCGATCCCCGATTACGACCTGGAATAGTATTGAGGATTCCGGAAAGAGGCCTGTGACAACAGGCCTCTTTTGCGTCTGAATCTTGATTTTTACGTGTCGATATGCCAAATAACCACATTCCAGCCGCGTTTAGGACATATCGCTGGTATATTGTGTAATTACATAGACATAGGTGACGGCACGCCGACAGGCGGCCGCGATAGGCAAAGACAATGAAAAAGGCCGCTTACACATACCTGGTCCGCCATGCGTCCCTGACGGTTTTGGCCCTGACGGCGGCAGCCTTTGCGCAAGGAGCGTCAAAAGCGCACGCTTTTGACATGTCGTTTCGCGCGATAGCACCTGCCATGTCCCATAGCAACAACATGGGGCACATCGAACAGGCCGTCATGCGCGGCGAAACTGCCCCGGCCCTGCACAAGGTCAGCGCCGCTGGCGGCGGCGGCGCGGAAAAATTCATCGGCGACATGGCGACACGCGGGCTGAAATTCCTCGCCGACCCAAACCTCAGTCACGAACAGAAAATCTCGTCCTTCCGCACTTTGCTGAATGACAGTTTCGATCTTGAGACCATTGGCCGCTTCGTGCTGGGCCGTTACTGGAAAACCTCGACGGAAGCCCAGCGCCAGGAATATCTGACCCTGTTCCGCAAGATGGTGGTCGAAGTATACGCCAAGCGCTTCGGCGACTATAAAGGCCAGAAATTCGAAACGCGCGGCGCGCGGGCCGACGGCGACAAGGATACGATCGTGACCTCCTACATCATTCCGGGCAGCGGCCCCGAGGTGCAGGTCGACTGGCGTGTGCGTTACAAGAACGGCAAATACAAGATCGTCGACGTCATCGTCGAGGGCGTCAGCATGTCGGTGACCCAGCGCTCCGATTTCGCGGCGGTGATCCAGCGCGGTGGCGGCGATGTATCCGTCCTGCTGGCACATTTGCGCGGCAGCGGCGCGCGTTAATCCCCGCCGCCATTACCGGAACGGCCGGAAACGAAAACAAAGAAAAAGCGCGGACTGAATACCGCGCTTTTTTATATACTGCCGTCACGAAAGGCAGCGGACATTATTTTACTTGTTAAGCATGGATAGCTGCGCCATCTCACCGGCACCGCCGACGGCAGACCGGCTGGACGTGTAGCTGCGCGATACCAGTTCATCAGCCATGCCCGCGCCGCCTTCGCCGAAGCTTTTCACACCCGTACCCATCCAGCGGAGAATATCGTGAGGGATCCGGTCCACCAGCTTGAAGGACGCCAGGCCCATCATATAAACCACCACCGCATATATGGCCGTATAGAAGAACTTATCCAGAGCGCCGCGCAGAAAGCGTATGGAGTCGACTTTTTCTTCAACGGTCTTGTTGACCGTGTAAGGATCGTGGCCGGTCAGGTTGCCGACGACCAGATACCAGATTTCATTCAATATCTTCACTTGCGCCGCGAAAATCGTAATCCCGGCCAGCATCGCGATGACGATCAGGATCGGGCTCACGAAGATTTCGAAAATCAGATAATAACCGTTCATGCCCGCGGGGCCAGGCAGGCCGGCGCCGTCGATCCGGATATGCGCCAGCGCCCAGAGCGGTAAACCGATCATCGCTTCAAAAATCGTTTTGACCCATGACGTCAGGGCGATGAAGAAATAAAGGAAGGGCAGGAACGGCAGCACGTAAAACAATATGAAACCGATCGAGAACGTCAGCGAGGCGATCATGCTGAAGAAACTCGTGGCGTTACGCGCGACCTTCTGTATGGGCCCTTTTGTCACCATCCCACCCACGGCGCCGCCGATCGTGTAGCCGAAATTGCTCACAGCCGACTCGATCAGGCTGCGCCCCACGCCCACCAATTGCGCCAGGGGATGAATATCGGTATTGCCCTGAATATCGATCAGGCCCCGCACGCCCATCACCATGTTGATGGCATCGATAAAGTAATTGGAACTTTCGTTCGACTGCGTCTGCGTCCATATTTGCTGCGCGGCATAAAAAAGATTGGCGAATTCCTGTTCAGTGCCGGTCTGGTAAACCGGCGTGCCGTCGGCCAGTTGCGGCCGGAAACGCTCACCGCCAACAACGTTATTGTTCTGCGCCCGTTTCTGGCTGTAGACCTCTTCCATAACCATGGGATATTTCCGGGGTGTCGGCAGGTTATAAACCGACGAAATCAGGCTGCCGTTAT
>CAKTCH010000104.1 GCA_934538895.1 uncultured Alphaproteobacteria bacterium | reverse complement strand
GCCGAGGGATCTGACCCGTTTTAAACTTGATAAGATCCCTCGGCTGCGCTCGGGATGACAAGCTTGCGCAAGGGTGTTATGATCGTTGTTCACGTTGTGTTCGGGCTCTCTATTATTTATGGAATGAATAAGTCCATGTGAATAAAAACCCGATTTTCTTAAAATTATGTTAAATATATTTGACAACACCCTTGTTCTGCTATATTCTCTTCCCAGGCTTGGAAAGCACAGGCATCACTAATTCAAATCTAATAGAGGTGTAAGATGTCATTAACAAAAGATTTTGAGACGTCAGCAGCAAAACTTCTGGCAGCAGCATCTGTACTAGCGCTGACAGGCTGCGCTGTTACGCCTCATACGCCAGTATACAATTCCACTGACGCGGCAACCCGCACAATTGATACGCAGTTAGACCGTGGTGGTATTCGCTATGATCAGTATGGTGCACCCCTTGCTGTACATTACAATGCTTGCGGCAATCTCCAGCGCATCGTAAACCGCACACAAAATAACCGCGATATTGAAAGAAGTATTACGCGAGGTTCTAATAATATAGGCAGCTCCGTGACGCGCCGTAATGGTAATATTGCTCGTTCCATCACCGGGGCTATCGCTGGCGCTGGCGCCGCTATCGTGGGCAGAGGAGTCTACAATACTATCAGCACGCCGCAGATCGACCGGCTGGAAGCAGATTGTAACCAGCAAATGGCATATAAGGAGTGGCAAAGAACGCAGAAGCTTGAAGACCGCTATGCAAGACAGATTGGAGCGCGCGATGGCCGCACAGAAGATAGACGCATCGACGCATGTATAAAAGCCGAGACAGCCGGTAATAGATACCAGGTACGCGGAGGGAACGGATCCTATTCTGCCGGCCCGCGGGTATCTTACCCCGAAGCATTGCAACGCTGCGAGGCAGCTGTTCTTAGGCGGTGATGTGTGCAAGACGATTTCTGAAAAAAAGCGCCTCCCCGGCGCTTTTTCTTTGCCTGAAATCGCCTCGACAGGATAATCTCCCCGCCATGCTGACGCGCCTTTGGAACATGTTCGACTTCAAGGTCAAAACCGGAACGATCGCCGTCCTGCTGCTGCTCTGCGCGCTGGTCATCAACATCATGCCCTCCGGCGGTAACCGCATCGGCAAGACGTTGCAATCCGCAGGCTTTTCCTACAGCCACGCCGAGAATATCGCCACCCGCCCCGGCAAAGTCGCCGCGACGGGTATAGCGCTCGACCCCGACGGTTTCAGCATGATCGGGGAACTGACCGCGGCGGGAAATATGCTCTTCCCTTTTTTCGGCGGCCCCTCACGCATAAAAATCGATAACCTGCAACTCACCGGCGAATGGAACGAGGAACAGGGGCTGGGCTTCGCTGGCTGGTCCTTCCCGCGCGCCCTTCCGGATGCGGGCCTTTCCAGTCTGCAACGCGTTATCCTGAACAAAAGCATCATCGACCTCGACACGCCCGCGGGTGCTATCCGGCTGGAACTGGAAGGCGAATCCGCCCGCCACCCCGACGACCCGGGACAGCAGCTTTTCAGCGCCCGCCTGACAGGCACCCAGCACCAGCTGATTATCGACAGCCAGATCAAAGGATCGTGGCAGGCAGGTCAGGGCCTGAGTCTGGAAAGCGAAATCCGCGAGGCGCGCCTGAATCTCGACCACCTCAACATTACGCGCGCCAGCGGCTGGCTGGCGCTGGAAACCGGCGATCAATCGCCCGTCCCCACCCTTTCGGGGCAAATGCAGGCCGGGCAGATCGCCCGCGGCAACCTGAAACTGCACAATGTCAGCCTGACGCTCGACGGCCCGCTCACCACGCCCCACGCCATTATCTGGGGCGAACTGGGCGGTTTCCAGTCGGCCACGCTGCTGCTGGAACTGGAAGCCCGTAAAACCGAAATCCGCCTGCAAGCCACCATAGAAACCGCCACGCTCGACGATCTGCTCGCCGTGCTGACGGAACTGCGCACACAGGCCGAAACCAGCCCGGTATTGCAGGAAACGCTCATGTCGCTGCTGATGACCGAAGGCAATATCGGACGCATCAAAAACGATCTCAAAAAAGATCAGTACGATTCTTTCACGCTGGAAATCGAAGGCCCCACCCACGATCTGCAAGGCAAAGTCGCAGGCCGCAAAATCGTCAACGGCGTCACGCAACGCCAGATCTTCAGCCTCAACCCCTCGATAGCAGCAGGAGATACCGGTAATCGGTAATCGGTGATCGGTAATCAGAAAAGCGCGTCATTGCGAGCATAGCGAAGCAATCCAGAAATTTACCCGGCTAGCACCATCTCTGGATTGCTTCGGGGCTACGCCCCTCGCAATGACGATTCTGATTACTGATAACTGATTACTGATTACCGTTTACTTCACCGCCGTCATCCGCCGGTTATTCCAGTAACTGGAACTGCTCGATTCAATCTGCCCCAGATGATCGAGCCCAATGCGGAATTTGATCTCCGTGCCGTTATCGCCTGAGCTGTCCGTCGTCAGGTTGCGTTCCGCCAGCAGCGAGAACGACATGCAGCACCCCATGAAATCAAGCCCGACAGCCGCCTTGCGCAAGCCGGGGTCCTGCCCCAGATCGTAAAGCGCCCCGGTATTGAAACGCCATTCACGCGTCAGGTCGATCGAGGCCACACCCTCGATCTGCTCGCGCGCCTCGTCGATGATCGTGTCTTCCAGCGAAGTCGCATAGAGGTAACGCGAACTTAAAGAAAGCCTGTTCCAGTTCGCATAGCCGTCGAACTCATGACGCTGCGACGAAAAATCGTTCGAGTCGAGCTGAAAGCGGTAATTCACGCCATAACGGCCATCATAGGAACCGGCAATCTGGCCCACCACATCCGACGTCTGACGATCGAGGCCGGAGCCGCGCGGGAACGGATTGTCGTCCTTGTCCAGACGATAGCTTTGCCCCGCGAACACATCCAGATAACTGCCCCCGTAACCGTAGAAACCCGTACGCAGGCCGTATGTCACGCGTGAATCGTCCTCGATCCTGTCCTTGCCGGGAAAGCGCGTCGGATTGAAAAGGTTCAGCGCGTCGATCTGCGCGTCCTCGCTGTCCTCGTTCGGAATCGCCGCGTCTTCCGCATTGATGTTCGAGGCGATAGTCAGGGCCGCCATCGGCTCGATCACCATCTGCATTTTTTCAAATGGCCTGGCCACGGGATAAGACGTCACGATATGCGCCTGCGGGAAAAACCGCGTCTCGGTATCGTCCTGATCCAAACCCGGCGTCGTGGCGGCCAGATCGCGGTCGTCCACGCTGTAAACATCGCCGCGCGCCGTAAGATCGACCGTGCTGACAAGCCCCGTGTCCGATACCAGCTTGCGCTGCCAGTTGGCGGTCAGCACGCCGCGATTCATGTCCTGCCCTTCGCCGCTGCGGCGCAGGCCCAAGGCATTGGCCTCCAGATTCCAGCGCCCGCCGAGCATGGCGTTCGGTTCGCCCGTGAAACTGGCGATTACTTCCGGCAGCACGTCCGGCTGGTCGCGGCGATACTCGTTCACGCGCACGTCCTGAAACGCCAGCACACGCCCCACCGCATAATGGCGGCCCGAGAAACGCTCGACATAAAGCTGGTTTTCCAGCACGTCGTCGTTGCTGAAGTCATACTGGCGCAAATACTGGTCGTCGGAAGTCAGTTCCAGATCGGCCCCGGCGCGCCACTTATCGTTGATATTCCAAAGCCCGTTGGCGAACAGGTGCCCGCGCGCCTCCTCCTCCCGGGCCGTCTCGACGCCATTCACGCGGTCCTTGCGCGCCGACGACGTGCCGCTGCCGCTGATCTGGAACGCCGCGTTGGTAAAACGCTGGCGGTATTCCAGCAGCCCCACGGGGTTCCTCTTGCTGGTCAGCATCACCCCGGCGGTCGCGTCCTTGTCCGGCCCGATCGCCCAGTAATACTGGTTGGTGATATGATAACCCAGCTGGCTGTTAAACCCGGCGCTGGGCGTCAGCAGGCCGCTCTTCTGCTTGTCGCGCCCGTCGCCGTGCGACAGGTAAGGCGTATACATGACCGGCACGCCGTAAATCTCGAATTTGGCATGGCGGTACTCGATCCGCCCTTCCGGCTTGTCGTACAGGACATCCTTCGCCTTGATCTCCCACGCCGGGTTGTCTTCATCGTCATTGTCGCATTCGCACGGCGTATAGGCGGCGTCTTTCAGCTTCATCGAGCCGTCGGCCAGCTTCTGGATCTCGCTGGCGGTAAAACGCCCGCCCTGCCCCAGATAAGCCCGCACCTTCCGCGCCACGCCCTCGCGCATCTGCCCGGTCAGTTCGACGTTATCGGCGAAATAGACATCGCCGTTCACGTCTGAAAGAACGACATGGCCTTCCGCATGGGCCGTCTCGTTCGGCAGGTCATAAACGATCTTCTGCGCCCGCAGGATCTTGCCCGACTGCACCAGCTGCACGTTACCCGTGGCCGTAATGGTCTTGCTGGCATCGTCATGCTGCAAATTGTCGGCCTCGAAATCGACCGGCGCATCGTCCGTGCCCGCCAGCGAAGGCGGTGCCGGCGTCGCTGCGGCAATAACGTCAGGCTGAATATCGCGCACCTGATGCGCGCCCTCGTACGAAGCCACAGGCACTTCCGGCAACGCGGGAATATCGGGAACAACCGTAGGAACGGCCACCTGCGCGGGCGGGGCGTCCAGCGAATATACCTGCACCTCCGGATCGGTCAGCATCGGGCGATGAGTGGCGGCAGACCTCGTCAGCGCCGCCGTTTTCGTCTCCGCCGCCGCCCCGGAAGAAGGCGCATAGCCCGTCAGCATCTGCGCCCGCACCGGCAAGGCGCTGACCGTGCAAAGCAAAGCACTTACAACCATGACAGACGCCAGACGCAAACTTACAAAACCCCGAAAAAGAGAACAAAAACAAACCCCTGCCATTCTGATAGCAGAGGCCGTCCCCGTCAAGGCGACACCACATCATTTTCCAGAGAAAAACACACCTCCGGCGGCCCCATGTTTCTCGAATTACGACCCAAAAGCTTTAACATGCAATATCCCCCACACTCTTTCCTGTCATCCGAGCATACGCGAGGGATCTCATCTTGACGCCAGATAACCAAAATCTTCAAATTTTAAGTATGTCCAGACTCAGAACTCATAAATTCCAGAAAATAGAGAATTCAAACACAACGCACACAACGATCACAACGAAATCCTGCCAATACCGTCATCCCGAGCGCAGCCGAGGGATCTGACCCGGTTTAAGCTTGATAAGATCCCTCGGCTGCGCTCGGGATGACAAGTTTGTGCAAAAGTGCCGCGACCGTTGTGCACGTTGTGTTCCTACATTAATCATTAACGAGTCCACGGAAATTTACTGTTTAAACTTTTTCAGAAAATCGGGATCGATCCATGCACTTTTGACCTGGCCCGGCTTAAGCCTGATCGAGCCCGGATCAAACGGTTCAAGCATTTCAATAAAAGCAGCAAAATCCGATGCCATCTGAACAGGAGGAACCGGCTGCTCATGATCCCAAAAGTAGACAGATCCAGACAAGGCATCAATGAAAACATAATTTCCCCCTTCGGCCCATGCGATAGGAAAGGAAGCAAGGGGGAGGTTTTCAATGTTTCTCCGTTCCTCGGAAACTTCACGAACAGGAATAAACCCCTTCACTCCGGACTCGTTTACGTTGCCTATCTTGAAGATATTCGTTTCCGGTTCAGCGCCGTCATACTGGCGAATAAATTCCAGAAACGAATGGGGCAATGCCCTGCCAATTTCACTCTCAAGTTTTTCGATCTCCGAAAGCAGTGCAGAGCGTCCTTTTGTCAGCTTTACTTTCATAGATCGAAACCTCCGTGTTGGATGGCCGCAACGCACAACGCCGCCAGCCAGTCAAGCCGGGAAACGGTAAAATGAAAACGCT
>CAKTCH010000103.1 GCA_934538895.1 uncultured Alphaproteobacteria bacterium | reverse complement strand
GCCAAATGTCTTTCAGGTAGACGGGCTTGCCGTCGCTGCCGGTGCCGAGGGATTCCGTCATGATATCCCGCTTCATGCTGCCGAGCAGCGCATAAGCCACCACCAGCGGCGGCGAGGCCAGATAGTTCGCCTTCACATGCGGGCTGATGCGGCCCTCGAAATTGCGGTTACCGGAGAGCACGGCGGCGACGGTCAGGTCGCCCGACTCGACCGCTTTGGCGATATGGTCCGGCAGCGGGCCGGAGTTGCCGATACAGGTGGTGCAGCCATAACCGACGAGGTTGAAGCCCAGCGCGTCGAGGTGCGGCGTCAGGCCCGCCTTGTCCAGATAATCGGTCACGACCTGCGAGCCCGGCGCGAGAGAGGTCTTCACCCACGGTTTGACTTTCAGGCCCTTCTCATGCGCTTTTTTCGCCACCAGACCGGCGGCCAGCATCACAGACGGGTTCGACGTATTGGTGCAGGACGTAATGGCGGCGATCACGACGGCGCCGTGGCCGAGATTGTAATCGGCGCCCTCGACCGCGATTTCATGCTTGCTGTTATATTTTTCCGCTTCGTCCGGTGAGATCGGTTTTTCTGAAACCATGCGTTCATCGCCGTTGCCGTTCGGCAGCGCGCCCAGCGACTCGGCGAGATATTTCTTGAACACCGCCGACGACTGGGACAGCGGCACGCGGTCCTGCGGGCGCTTGGGTCCGGCGAGCGACGGTTCGACCGTGGCGATATCCAGTTCCAGCGTATCGGTAAAGACCGGGTCCGGCGTACCGGCGTCGCGCCACATGCCCTGCGCTTTCGCGTATTCTTCCACCAGCTTCGCGCGGTGTTCGTCGCGGCCCGTGAATTTCAGGTAACGGATCGTTTCGGCGTCGATCGGGAAGAAGCCGCAGGTCGCGCCATATTCCGGCGCCATGTTGGCGATGGTCGCGCGGTCGGCGAGCGAGAGATTATCAAGGCCTGCGCCGTAGAATTCGACGAATTTGTTGACCACGCCTTTTTTGCGCAGCATTTCGGTCACGGTCAGCACGAGGTCGGTCGCGGTGGTGCCTTCCTTCAGCCTGCCGGTCAGCTTGAAGCCAATCACTTCGGGGATCAGCATTGAAACGGGCTGGCCCAGCATCGCGGCTTCGGCCTCGATGCCACCCACGCCCCAGCCGAGAACGGCCAGGCCGTTGACCATGGTGGTATGTGAGTCGGTGCCGACCAGCGTATCCGGATAGGCGACGTTGCTGCCGCGTTCCTCATCCTGTTCGACCCAGACCGTCTGCGCGAGGTACTCAAGATTCACCTGATGGCAGATACCCGTGCCCGGCGGAACGACGCGGAAATTCCTGAAGGCCTGCTGGCCCCAGCGCAGGAAAGCGTAGCGTTCGCCGTTGCGCTCGAACTCACGTTCGACGTTGGCCTGAAACGCCATGCCGTTGCCAAACGCATCGACCATCACCGAGTGGTCGATCACGAGGTCCACGGCGGTCAGCGGATTGATTTTCTGCGCGTTGCCGCCCAGCGCCTTCATCGCTTCGCGCATCGCCGCGAGATCGACCACGGCGGGAACGCCGGTGAAATCCTGCATCAGCACGCGCGCGGGGCGGTAGGCCACTTCGTGTTCCGTCTTGCCTTTATTACCGAGCCAGGCGTGACAGGCCTTCACGTCATCGACCGTCACCGAGACACCGTCTTCGAAACGCAGCAGATTCTCCAGCAGCACTTTCATCGAGAACGGCAGGCGCGCCACGTCGCCGATCTGCTTCGCCGCTTCCGGCAGGCTGAAATAGTCGTATGACTTGCCATCGATGGTCAGGCTTTTGCGGGCTTTGAGCGTGTCGTGTCCGGTGCGGGTGGTCATATCCTTTGAACCTCTTGAAACAATGCGGGAAGATGAGAAAATCGCGCTATCACGATAGATAATGCGCCCTAAGAAAACGTTAAGATTCTAGCAGCAGAAAACAGGCAAATACACCCCCTTAAAAAATCAGAGGGGCAGCGCCCGGCCTTATCGGCCCGCGCGCGGGGCGGCTAAAATCTCTTTTTGAAATCAAATAGATAATACGAGAGAAATATTAGGAGCCTTGTGAATCCACAAATTCTGTCTGAAAAAGGCACTTTTTTGACATAATTTAAAGCCACCATAAAAGTATGGAATTGCCTCCTTCGGTTGTTCCTCCAGTTTCAGCAATTGTTCCTCCACGGCCCCCTTTAGCCCTTTAAAGGGGGCCTTTTTCTTGGAGAAACTGCGGGGCTGTCAGCGCGGTTGCGCGGGATTGAAGCCTGTCATCAGCTTATAAAGCTTGCGCAGCTGCGCCGGGGTCAGATCATGCCCGACGATCGCAGCCGCCTGATCCGTGAAATCCTTGCGCCGCTTTTCAAGCTGCTCCGGTGCCGCCAGATTAAATTTAGCCGCTACCTTCAATAAAGTCAGAGGGTCGCGCTCCGGTAAGCTATCGGGGCCTTTTCCGTTCTGCAAACGCTCTACATGATCCCAGTAATCCACGATACCGCCCCAGTCGCGCTCATCCGCGGCGCTCAGCCCTACATGCTTCTGCTTCTTGTAAAGCGCATCCGATAAATCCGACAAACGATCGCTGACCTCGTTCAGATCGGCGGGGTTATACTTTCCAGCCATGTCATTCTCCTCTTCCCTTTGTTGTACGCAGTGCGGGCCTGACGCCGGGGCCGCCCTCGCCGCAGGCGCGCGCCAGACGCAGATATTCGCCGGTGCTGTCGAGGGCGCGCTGGCGTTCCCTGCGCTCGCGCATCATGCTCTCGAACGTCGCCGCCAGAGCGCCTTCCACATTGTCCTTCAGGCGCTGCCGCGCGTCCGCCGTCTCTTTCGAAGGCACCGGGCCGATATTATAATCGGCGGGCGCGGGAAACGCAAAATCGAGGTTGCGCCCGATCACGGCCTTGTAATCCTCTATCAGGCGGCGGTCCTCTTCCACATGTTTCATTTCGTGCAGGTAATATTCCTTGAATTCGCAGCCCTGATCGTGCAGTTCGCGGGCGATGAAAATCACCGGGTCGATATGGATACGGATGTTCAAGGCCGACACCTGCACGCATACCCTGTCGCCCGGCAGTTTCTGGCCTCTGAATTTCACGCTTCGTTCGATGCGCATGTTGCCCGTGCTCATGGCGTTCACGGTCAGATCGTAAATATCGGCGGCTGGCAGGTGCGCGCCGGCGGCATAGGCCGCCATTTTCTTTTGCGTCATGCTGTAATCGAAACGCGGCGCGGACTCCGTGGTCTGCACGTCGATCGCCGGGCCGGTGCCGATATCGCATATCTCCGCCGCCCGCGCGCCTGAAGCACCGGCCAGGAACGCGATAATCAGGACAGCCGCCGTGCGGATCATCGGCGCCCCTTGCGCAGCACATCCTTGCATATATTGCTGACGCGCTGATATTCCTGAACGCTATCGACCTGTGCCTGACGCTGGCGCATTTCTTTCTCCAGCATGAGTTGCTGGGAATCGATGGCGCTCTGGACGTGCTTGATCAGGCGGTCCTGATGGGTGGACATCTCCGGCGCGTTGAACGGCCCCAGCGCCCCGGCCCGGTTGACCGCCGCCTGAATCGCGCGCCCGATTTCCATCGCGTACTTGTTCATCACTTCGCGGTCGACGCTGACATGCCGGAGTTCATGTTCGGTAATGGCGGACCGGCACGGCTCCTGCTGGTATTCCTTGGCGATATAGATCACCGGACTGAGCGCGATGTTGACGATAATGGAATCATACCAGATGCAGCCGACATTCAGCGACGGCCAGGTTTGCGTGCCCATCTTGATGTTGCTGGAGATCTTAGCCGAGTCGGAACGCAGGCCGCCCGTGGTGGTATCGAGGTTGGCGGCATAAGGGTTTACCGTGTTCGACCCCCTGGCGGTCAGTTGCGCCGCCGTCTGGGAATAGTCGTAACGTATATCCGCTGTTTTAGGGAGCACCTGAATGACCGGAGGCTTCGGCACCTTGCAGCGTACATCGGCGGCGGAGCGCACCTGCGACTCGATCTGCGCGTTTTTACGCGTCACGCGTTCCTCATGGGTTTCAGCCGCTGCGGCACCGCCCCATAACAGGCATGAAAGTGCGGCAAGCGCGAGAATGCGGGCAACGCTGAACATCTTCCAATTTTCTCCTGTTTTCCGGCGGTATTTGGGTTATTATGTCCCCGCTTAAGCTTTTAACGTTTTTCCGGGGATCGCGCCATGAGCATTATCGGTCAGTTGCTGATTTTTCTGCTTGATGTTTATTTTTACATCATTATCGCCAGCGTCATCATCAGTTGGCTGATTGCTTTCGAGGTGCTGAACGTCAAGAACCCGCAGGCGCAGAACCTCATCAACCTGCTGAACAAGCTGACCGAGCCGGTTTACAGGCCCCTGCGTAAATTCATCCCGCCCCTCGGCGGTATCGACATCACGCCGATCATCGTGATCTTCGGCATTTTCCTGCTACAGAACCTGATCGCCCGCATGATGTACCGTATCCCTTACATGTTCTAGACCCATGAGCGCACATATCATCGACGGCAAGGCCGTATCCGACCGCGTAAAAACCCGCATCGCCGCAGACGTGGCGGCGCTGAAAGCCGATGGCCGGTCCGTCGGGCTGGCGGTCATACTGGTGGGCGACGACCCGGCCAGCCATATCTACGTACGCAACAAGATCGCGGCCTGCGAAAAGACGGGCATCGTCAGCACCGAACACCGCCTGCCCGCCGACGTCAGCGCGGAAGAAGTTCTACGCGTTATCGAAGGGCTGAACAAAGACGCTTCCATTCATGGCATCCTGCTGCAATTGCCGCTGCCCGCGCATCTCGATGAGAACAGGATGGTGCTGGCGATATCCCCGGACAAGGATGTCGACGGCCTGCACCCAGTCAATGCCGGGCAGCTGATGGCGGGGTTGCCGGGCATGGTGCCCTGCACGCCGCAGGGATCGCTGATCCTGATTAAAGAAGTACAGCAGGATTTGACAGGCCTGCACGCCGTCGTTATTGGCCGTTCGCTGCTGTTCGGGAAGCCGATGGCGCAATTGCTGCTGGCGGAGAACTGCACCGTGACGCATTGCCATTCGAAGACGCGCGACCTGCCCGCCTTGTGCCGCCAGGCCGATATACTGGTCGCCGCCGTGGGCCGCGCGGGCATGGTGAAAGGCGACTGGATCAAACCCGGTGCCATCGTGATCGATGTCGGCATCAACCGCGTGGCCGAGAAGAAAGTCGTGGGCGATGTGGCTTATGACGAAGCGCGCGCCGTCGCCGGAGCCATTACGCCGGTTCCGGGCGGCGTCGGGCCGATGACGATCGCCTGCCTGCTGGGCAATACGCTCAAGGCCGCCGCAGACGCACATTGAAACATTACGGTTGTGGCGGTGGCTTTGCTTGCAAGCTTTCGGCATTCTGGGCACGGCACAAGTGATCATGCGCAACAGAACAGCAGCGAGCCGAACTTACCAGGGCTAGACTACCGCCGGTAGCTGCCCCCACGGCCATGGATGCCGATAGATAGTCCATCTTTCCCAAATACGCTACCGTTACTGAGGCTATCGTATATGCTCCGAACTGAGCGGCGGCAATCCCGAGATCATCAGTTTCCTTCTTGTCGCCCGCAGCCCGCTTATGCGCTGCAGCAAGACCACAGCCCACTGCTGCAAAGGGTAGCACTGCGCCAGCAATATACCCTAGTGGTGCGCACGCTACAGCAACAAACGCGATCATCAGTGGCGTTGACATGATGGTTTGCCCTAACTGGATCCCGGCACGTCTTGTCTCTTCACTCATGTTCCCGTCCTTCTGAATCATTATTCATTCGGGGGATCATATTCCCTCTCCCGAACTTATGTCAATAAAATATCGGGTTTAGACGGATGTATGCCCTGCGCATGGAAACAGGCTGACAATATCTCTAAATTATAGCTGACCATACAAATATTGATAGACACCAAATGTTGTTGTGTAGATAATGTAGGGATGAGATGCTCATCCGA
>CAKTCH010000102.1 GCA_934538895.1 uncultured Alphaproteobacteria bacterium | reverse complement strand
GATGAAAGTGCCGGTGCAGGTCCTTTCCACTTTCGAAGACCCCGTCGGCAGCGACTACCCCGGAACGCTTGTAACAAGTGATGAGGATATCGTGGAACATGAAATCGTAAACGGCATTTCGCATACGCGCGACGAAGCCAAGGTTACCTTGATCAAGGTGCCGGATATTCCGGGCATAGCCGCTGGCGTGTTCGGCCCGCTGGCCGAAGCCGGTATCAATGTCGATATGATCGTGCAGAACGTGTCCGTCGACGGCAAGACCGATATGACCTTCACCGTATCCAAGGCCGACCTGCCGCGCGCGCAGCAGGTGCTGAAGAACGAGCCGAAACTGAAGGGGATCGAAATCCTCGCCGACGAGGACGTCTCCAAGGTCTCGGTTGTCGGTATCGGCATGAAAAGCCATGCTGGGGTCGCCCAGACCATGTTTGCGGCGCTGGCGGATCGCGGCATCAACATTCAGGTCATCTCCACCTCGGAAATCAAGATTTCGGTGTTGATATCTGCCGAATATACGGAACTGGCCGTGCGCACGCTTCATGCTGCTTATGGGCTGGAAGAAGAGAAGAAATTGGCTTAAAGTGGCGGGCATGAGTGCACAGGCAGCAGAAATAGGTCCGGCGGACATCAGGGACGAAAACCTTCCGGTGGGGGAAATCCTCCGCCGCGCGCGGGTCTATTACAACCAGAGCGTCGATGATGTCGGGGGTATCCTGCGCATCCGTTCTTCCCATCTGGAGGCCATTGAGCAGAACCGCATCGACGACCTGCCGGGCCGCGTTTACGCCTTCGGCTTCGTACGCGCGTATGCGGAATATCTGGGGCTGGATGGCGAGAAAATCGTCAAGCTGTTCAAATCCCAGATCGGCGCGCCCGTCAATGACCGCCCCGACCTTCATATGCCCGTGGCCGCCTCGGAAAGCAAAAGCCCGAATATGTTCATCATTATCGGTTCGCTGGTAGTGCTGGCCGCCGGTGTTTTTGCAATGATGTATACGGGCGAAGAGACGCGGGAAGAAGAAGCGAAGGTCGCGGATATCGTCCACGAAATCCCGCCCGTGCCGCAGGAGCTTTATGAGGACACGGGGGCCGTAGGCCCGTTCCAGCCCGCCGCAGCGGTCACGCAACAGGCCGCCGCCGCCGCGCAGGCCGAAGTGGCGGCAGCGCAGGGCGCACAAACCGCGTCAGGCCCCATGGCCACCAGCTCCGCCCCCGCTGCGGAGCGGCCGCTGGCCCCGGCCAATATGCCTGTCATCCTGAAACTGAAAGACAGCGCATGGGTTGAGATCCGCGACGTATCCGGCAAGGCGCTGCTTTCCCGTATCCTGAAACCGGGCGACAGCTACATCGTGCCGGCGACGGTGAAGGGGCTGGTGCTGGATACAGGTAATGTCGGCGCACTTGAATTCACGGTGGAAGGGAAAGTCCTCTCCGCTTTCGGCGGCAAGGGCGACGTTCGCCGCGGCATCAAGCTGGAACCCGATTTCCTGAAAGACCTCGATGCGCGCAACGCCCGCCGTGCCGCCCCCACGGCGCCTCCGGCGGCAAGCGATCGATAATCACAATAATTTAATGCTGGGTTTTGGCGCCGTTGCCGCGTAAGCGGGTTTACCCAGCGACAGCCTTTGCGCGGCAATGGCGAAGCGGCGCGCGATGCGCATCTGGTTATCGTTCTCGACGTTTCCTTTATAAGTCATATGGTCCGCCATCATGCCCAGCATCAGCAAATCAGGTTCCTTGAACGCCAGCTTGCTGATGCCGCTTAAATGCTGGCCGATATACATGATATCTTCGATGCTGTTATCGGCGGGGCAGGGATGGTGGACATGCGTGGCGACATCGTCCCACGATGTGGGCGTTCCCATGTCTTCGACCGCGCTATCCAGCGTATCCACCAGCGACCACCCCCGGCCAGTCAACACCCGGGGGTTATGATGATTGAGCAGGGCGCAGGCAGCGCGGAAATCCGACAGCACCATCAGCGCCTGCGGGTCGGGGAATACATGGCGGTGAACCACCGCGCTGACCCAGTCCGCAGACGCTTCCGACTTGCCTTTCAGCCCGTGGCCGAACTCATGCCACAGCCGTATGAAATTCCACTCGATATCCGTGCCCGGCATATCGGGAATATTGTCTTCAGGTACCTTCAGTCCGTGCTTCATCAGCAACGCGCCCGTATCGCGCGTACGCGGGCAGATTACGACATTCAGGAATTTTTCGCTGACGATCGCGTGCGCGACCATCTGGCTGGTCTGTACGCAGTAAGCCAGCTTGTTCACCAGCGCCAGCAGGAAGCGGTTAGGCTCGTGCAGGAATTGCCGCACCCGTGAATGGTCCTCGCCGTAGAAATTATACAGTACGTTTTTCATGCGGTGCTTGAGGTCGTTTTCAATCGTATCCTCGCCGCGCACGCACCAAAGCGACAGACGGGGATCGTAATCCGCCGGGTCGATAATCAGTGTCGGTACGCCTAGCGGAGCCATCATCTGATAACTTGTTTCAAGGGCGGCAGCGCCTTCTGCTTCCGTCAGTACCTGATAAGGGAGGGGTGACACGTCACATTCCTGAAATTAGCCATAACAATGAAAAAGGTGCCCACCCTAACATTAATTTTTTCCCTTTTCAGCAAAAAACGCTATAAGTCGGATATGACACAGGATCACACGCTTCATCGCCCCTGGCGGCATATCAGCCGCCGTAAGACCCGCCGGATCATGGTCGGCGGCGTGCCCGTGGGCGGCGACGCCCCGATCACCGTCCAGACCATGACCAACACCCTGACCCACGATGTCGAGGCGACAGTAGCGCAGATTCTGGCGTGCGAGGCGGCGGGCGTGGATATTATCCGCGTATCCTGCCCGGACGAGGAGTCGTCCGCCGCGCTGAAACAGATCGTTCCGCGCATCAACGTGCCGCTGGTCGCCGATATCCACTTCCATTACAAGCGCGGTATCGAGGCCGCCATGAACGGCGCGGCCTGCCTGCGCATCAACCCCGGCAATATCGGCTCCGAAGACCGCGTAAAGGAAGTCGTCAAGGCGGCGAAGGATAACAACTGCTCGATCCGCATCGGCGTCAACGCCGGATCGCTGGAACGCGACCTGCTGGAGAAATTCGGCGAGCCGTGCCCGGATGCCATGGTGGAATCCGCCCAGCGCCATATCAAAATTCTCGAAGACCACGATTTCTTCAATTTCAAGATCTCGTGCAAGGCATCCGATCCGTTTCTCGCCGTGGCCGCCTACATGCAGCTTGCTGACGTCTGTGATTATCCGTTGCATGTCGGTGTCACCGAAGCGGGGGGCTTGCGCGCCGGCACGATTAAATCCGCCATAGGCATGGGCAACCTGCTATGGGCGGGTATTGGTGACACGATCCGCGTTTCGCTCTCCGCCGACCCGGTGGAAGAGGTAAAAGCGGGTTTCGAAATCCTGAAATCCCTCGGCCTGCGCCACCGTGGCGTCAATGTCATCGCCTGTCCGTCCTGCGCGCGCCAGCAGTTCAACGTGATTAAAACCGTAGAGCTTCTGGAGGAGCGTCTGGCCCATATCAGCACGCCGATGACCCTCTCCGTCATTGGCTGCGTGGTGAACGGCCCCGGCGAGGCGCTGATGACCGATATCGGTTTCACCGGCGGCGGCAAAGGCACGCATCAGGTCTATATCGGCGGCAAAACCGCCCACCGCCTGCAAGAGGGGGATGAAAGCATCGTCGATCATCTGGTCAGGATGGTGGAAGAAAAAGCCGCCGAGATCGAAGCCGCGAACAAGGCGCGGAAAGCGGCCTAAAAGCCTGCAATAATCTCTTAACCTATCGCTGCTAGAATGGCTCCATAAACTCTGTAAGAGTAAGTCCGGGGGGAGCCATGCCATCAGCAAGGCATAAATTTGACGCACAGGCACAGAACGAAGATGTCGCCTTGTCGTCATTGAAAAAGATTTTCACTTACGTGGCCGAGAATATCGCGGCCATTGACGATGCACTGATCCCGCCCTTCCAGACTCTTGAAACCATCCATCACAGTATTGATGAAATGGGCCTGAAAGGCTTACGCGCCAGTGATGGCGAAGTGATCCTGAAGCTGGCCACAGGCTTGCAAATGCTCAGCGCTGAATCTGTCCCGGGATATTACGATCAGGATGATTTCGAGCGCGCGACCTTGCTCGCGCAGAAAATAGTGAAGGGGATGACACCATGAGTTTCGATCCCCGCAACGTTGAAGAATGGGCGGATAAAATCGCCGATGACATCGCGCATAACCGCCACAGCTATCAAAAGCACTGCACGAATAACCGCGAATTGATGCAGATGGATGGCGCACCCGCCACCCGCGAACAATATCAGGACTTGATCAAACACACGCTGCTCGATCCCAAGGCGCAGGCACGTTGTATAGGTAACGATAAATCTTCTCTGGCGATATACAGCCACGAAACCCGTATGGTCGTGGTTGTTAATCCGCGCATGACGGGCGATGCCAGTACCGCGTTCCCCCTGACGGAAAAACCGCCCAGGGCTGTATTGCTGGAAATCACCGACATGCATCAATATGCCACCAGCAAAAAATCCATTCATAATGATCTGATTTATAACCACGGCGAAGGCTTCCCGCGTAACGCGTGTGAAACGTTTCAGTCGAAATTCGAAGTCCGCGATATGAATGGCCGCTTCACCGGGCAAAACCGCGCGGGTGAACCCGTGAAGCCAATAGCAGGGGCCGAGGGGCCATTTGCCGAATGGCTGAAAATCCGGGCGGTGCCACAAAAACTATCCCAGTATTTCGGGGCATATGCTTTGGGAAATCTCGCGGCATCCCAGCGCCATGCTCGCCCGTCACATGGCTACGCGATGCATCACTAGCAAGCACCCCGTTGCATAAATCCGGGCTTTCGCTTAAAAACCCATCCCATGGATCTGCTACACAAATTAGCGCCGTTGAAGGCGCGTCACGAAGAGCTATCCTCCCTGATGTCCCAAGGGGGGCTGGCGGGGGACGAGTTCGTCAAGCTTTCGCGTGAATACGCCGAACTGGAGCCGATCGTCACAGCCGTCAATGGCTATGAAAAGGCGCTCAAGGACTTTGAAGACGTCCAGACCATGCTCAACGATCCTGAAATGGCCGATATGGCGCAGGAAGAGTACAAAACCCTCAAAGACGCCATCCCCGCGATGGAGCAACAGTTGAAAATCGCGCTGCTGCCCAGGGATATTGCCGATAACCGCAACGCCATTCTTGAAATCCGCGCCGGTACTGGCGGGGACGAAGCCGCCCTGTTCGCCGCCGATCTCTTCACCATGTATAAGGGCTACGCCGCTGTGCAGGGTTGGAAATTCGAAGTCATGGAAATGCGCGAGAGCGATCTCGGCGGTTTCAAGGAAATCGTCGCCGAAATCACCGGGAACGGCGTATTCGCGCGCCTGAAGTATGAATCCGGCGTTCACCGCGTCCAGCGCGTGCCGGAAACCGAGGGTAGTGGCCGTGTTCACACCTCCGCCGCCACCGTCGCCGTCCTGCCGGAAGCCGAGGAAGTCGATATCGACCTCAATATGAACGATGTCAAAATCGACACGTTCCGCTCCCAGGGTGCTGGCGGCCAGTCGGTAAACACCACGGATTCCGCCGTCCGCCTGACCCACATCCCGACCGGGGTGGTCGTGGAGATGCAGGATGAGCGTTCCCAGCATAAAAACCGCGAACGCGCCTTGAAAATCCTGCGTTCCCGCCTGTTCGAGGCCGAACGCCTGCGTCTTTTGAACGAACGCTCGGCAAACCGTAAGTCGCAGGTCGGCTCCGGCGACCGTTCCGAGCGCATCCGCACCTATAACTTTCCCCAGGGACGCGTCAGCGACCACCGCATCAACCTGACCCTCTACAAGATCGAGGACGTGGTAGCAGGCAAGGCGCTGGACGAAATAGTCTCCGAACTGATCGCCCACGATCAGGCCGAAAGACTGGCCGAACTGGATTTCTAATCCTCCTAATAAAACATTCTCTTCCTCCC
>CAKTCH010000101.1 GCA_934538895.1 uncultured Alphaproteobacteria bacterium | reverse complement strand
AATTTTTGAATTGGGAAAGACAAGATTAGTCTGGGCTTTCTGATCTTGTCGCTGCAAAGGCAAGGTCATTTATTTTTTCATGGTCAAGATCTTGAAGGAAATTCAGATTTTCTAGATTAAAAATTCCTATAGAAAGGCTTTCCAAATTCCGTAGGGCAGATATGTTTTCAATCCCGGTGGCATTCTGGATGCAGTCGACAGATAGCCTTTTTATATTCTCAAGGCGCTGTAAAAAAGACAGATTGCATGTCTCGTTATAAAAACCATATACACGTAATTCTATATCAGGCCTTTGGATCAGGAGAGTCCGGTTGAGAGCGTCCCATGTTTCCAAGGGCGCGGGAACTGAAGTTTGAACATATTTAATATCAGGATCATGTATTAGAGATTCTATTTCTTCGCGCGCTAGACTGCCTTCGAAATTAACACGATCTTTGGAGGTTTTCCGATTTATGAGAGGCATGATTTATCCTGTAAACCGAGGATACGTCAGCCTGTTATAGGTTTTCCAGATATTTCTTCAGGATAGCCGTGTGGGTGTGTTCGGTGTCTTTGGTCGCGGAGAGCAGGATCAGGGGGTTTTTGCCGGCTCTTGCGCGCAGGGCGCGGGCTTCTTCGGGGAGCGCTTTCAGTTCCTTGAGGTAGTGCTGCGTGAATTCTTTCCACTTATCGGGATCGTGGCCGAACCACTGGCGCAGGGCGGCGCTGGGGGCGAGGTCTTTACACCATTCGTCGAGGGCGGCGTGTTCTTTGGTCATGCCGCGCGGCCAGAGGCGATCCGCCAGCACGCGGTAACCTTTGTGCTGTGGCGGATCGTAAATGCGTTCAAGGTGTATGTGCATTTTCAGGGTCTGGGGCTTTCCTTATTCTACTCTTGTCATTCCCGCGCAGGCGGGAATCCAGGGGGATGACCGGATCATTTGGAGCCTGTGTCACTGGATCCCCGGTCGAGCCGGGGATGACAGGTTTTTAGGGATGATGGCATTCTTGCGATGATCATATTTTATGGGTTCGCATTCTGGTTTCAGGGGCCGCATCCTAGGCGGCTTTTTTCTCAAGCTCCTGACGCGGGCCGAAGAATTCAAAATGAACCTGCGACGCCGGGATGCCCCATGCCAGCAACTGGTGATAGATATTCACCATGAACGGCTTGGGGCCGCAGAAATAATAATCCGCGTCGCGTCCCGGCACGAGGGATTCGATCAGCGCCGCATCTACGAAGCCCGTGCTGACATGGGGGGCTGTCGCGCGGGTGGTCCCGGCGGGCGCGGCCTCGCTGTAGCGGTAGTGGATTTTCAGGTTGTCGTGTTTTGCGGCCAGATCGTCGATGGCGGCGCGGAAAGCGTGTACGCCTTCATGCAGGCAGCCATGCACCAGCACCACCGGGCGTTCCGGCGCGTGCGCCAGCGACGATTTCAGTATGGAGACGATCGGCGTGATGCCGACGCCCGCGGCCAGCAGCACCAGCGGGCGCTCGCGTTTTTCAGCCGTATCAAGGAAGAATTCGCCGCAGGGCGGGGCGAGTTCGATTTCATGCCCGTTATCCAGCCGGTCATGCAGCATGTTCGATACGTAACCGTGCGGGGTATCGGCTTTGGGGCCGGTTTCGCGCTTGACGCTGATGCGCAGGTAATCCTGCCCCGGCACATCGGACAGGCTGTAATTGCGCATGGTGGTGCTGCTGTCGCCGTAGGGTACGCGCACGGTAATGTATTGGCCGGGTTTGTAGCCGGGCAGGGGCGCGCCGTCGGACGGGATCAGGTAGAAAGAGGTTATGTTGTCGCTCTCGCGGATTTTCTTCTGGATGCGGAATTTCTTGAAATCTTCCCAGCCGCCTTCAAGCTGGCTTTGCTCCTTATAGATTTGCGCTTCGCGCCCGATCAGGATGTTCGCCAGGAAATTGTAGGCTTCGGCCCAGGCGCCGATGATGTCGTCGGTGGCGGCTTCGCCCAGGACTTCGCGGATGGACGCCAGCAGGTTTTCGCCGACGACCGGATAATGTTCGGCCTTGATGCGTAACGAGGCGTGCTTTTGCGCGATCAGCTCCACGGCGCCGCTCAGGACGTCCAGATTGTCGATATTGGCGGCATAGGCGCAAATGGCTGCGGCCAGCGCACGCTGCTGGAAGCCGCTATGCTGGTTTGACGGGTTGAACAGGGGGGCTACTTCCGGATTGTGCGAGAACATGCGCTTATAGAAATGCTTTGTCAGCATTTCACCGTGCTGTTCCAGTACGGGGGCGGTGGCTTTGACGATGGCGATGGTTTTATCACTCAGCATGGAAGGCGTCCTTTCACTTTTTTAAATATGTATTTTAGATACGTATTATCAATTATGTTATAAGTCAGTCAAGATCCTTTGGAAGAATAGTATGCAGCTTACTGTATTTACAGATTACGGCCTTCGCTGCCTGATGTATCTGGCGGCCCATCCCGATCGCCTGTGCAGCGTGAAGGAAATCGCCGCGCATTACGACATCTCGCGCCACCATCTCGGCAAGGTGGTGCACCGGCTTGCCCAGTTGGAATATATCGCCAGCACCAAGGGCAAGGGCGGGGGGATCAGGCTGGCGCAGGACCCGGAAACGTTAAAGCTCGGCGATCTGGTGCGGAACCTTGAACCGCATATGAATGTGGCCGAATGTTTCGACAGTGAAACCAATACCTGCCGCGCGACCAGCAGCTGCCAGCTGAAACATTTTCTTTTTGACGCTTCGCGGGCCTTTATCGATACGTTGAACGGTCATACGCTGGCGGAGACCGCCATGAAAAGGAATCTGTTCGAACTATGAAGCTTTTTGCCGCGATTTTTTTATGGCTGTTTTTCATGCCTGCGTCCGCGCAGGCGCAATCGGCGTGGGTCAAGCGCTGCGAAGGGGCGGCCTGCGAAATCGTGCAGCGGCTGATGGACGGGCAAAGCAAGGCGCGGGTGCTGGAAATGGCGATCGGTTTTCCGGCGGGCAAGGATCGCTCTAAAGATCCTGCGCGGGGCGTCATCATCCTGCCGCTGGGCGTGGATATGTCGCAGCCTTTCACACTGACCATCGATGAGGGCGCGCCGCTGGCGTTCAAGGTGCGTTATTGCCTGAGCGACGGGTGCTACGCGTTCCTGACGCTGCCGCCCGATGTGCTGGCGGGGATGAAGGCGGGGCGGCTGGGGGTGCTGACGTTCAAAACTTTCGACGGCCAGCCGGGACGCCTGCCGCTGGCGCTGGACGGGTTCTCGGCGGCACTATCGGCGCTGGAATAAGGCGGTCTTGGCTATGGCGCCATGCCGGCTTTGCAGTCCATCGGCGTTTTCAGCAGGTCGGGCCAGCGGTTGACCCAGCCTTTTTCGTCGGTGACGCCTTTGACCTCAAGGACGCGGATACAGGAAGAATTGCCCGCGTTCTGGCGGAAGGTCTGCGCCATGGCGGGGCCAACTTCGTCGGACCACTCGCCGATGAAATGCTGTTGCGGCAATCTGGCCAATGCACTGGCGTGGATACCGGGGTTTTTCGATGCGGCACCGACGACGGTTTCATGCTTTTCCGGTTTGTAAACCTGCCTGAACACATCGGTATCGAGCATCCCGGAAACCGTGCGCAGGCTCAGGATGTCGTTACGCGCGGCGGCTAGATGCACCGCGACGCCCGCGCCGTCCTGCACGCCGATCAGGTTGAAGCCGGTATAGCCGTATTTCTTTTTCACGTTGTCCAGCGCAGCATTCATGGCGCGCAGGTTGGTGACGCTGAAGCGGCCATCGGCCCATTCCTCGCGCGTGCATTCACTGTGGTCGATTTTCGGCGCGTAGGTGAACTGGCAGGGCCGGGCGAGCCAGATGATATTCTGCGCGTTGTCGCGCGTGGCCAGATGCAGCGCCAGCGGGTTCGACGGGGTGGCTGTTTCACGGTCGCGCAGGAAGTCGTCCCAGACCATCTCGCCGCCTTCGATATAGACGTTCGCGGTCGTGCCTTTCGTCAGGATGCGTTCGTAGACGGTTATATTATAGGGATCGGCCTCGATGGCGCGTTCGAACATGCTGTTCGGCACGGCCATGCGCATGGTGGTTTGCTTCTTCATATCCATGGTGGGCAGGTAGCAGGCGCTCAAAAGGCCCGTCGCGACGAGCAGGGCAGCCATGACCGGATATTTTTGTGCGCGCATGAAATAAAGCCTTCCTTGTAAATTTCGGAGAAAGTCTATCATTTCAACGGCATAAGAGAAAGCCGCTTTCTATTTCCAGAATAATTATTTTCCGCTTTCAGGCTTCCAGCCATAGAGCCAGTCATCCAGCGCGACGATATCGGCGTTGTGGCCATTGTCGCGGAACCAGCTATCGACGGCGTAACGCCTGCCGGTTTCACGCTCGACGATCACAGCCGTCTGGTGGAAGCCGCCGCCACCGCCCAGAAGCGGCACGCGCGTGGCGATATTAGAGATATCGTGGTGTTTCAGCAGCTTCTTTTGTGCCAGCAATTCCAGGAATACGGTGGTGTTGACGCTTTCATCGACGCAGTCGAGCTGGTCGTCGCCCAGCCGTTCGTAAGTGCCCGCGACATCGGTGCCGGTGCCGATTTTCCTGCCCGCGATGGTTTCAAACCTGCCCGCGGCCCTGGCGACGGCAGCGCGTTCCTGTTCCGCCGTGCGCCCGGTTTTGAAATATTGACCGATCTGTTTCCATTCGGCTTTGGTCAGCGCGGTGTAGCTTTTGAGGCGGCAGCCGTAACCATGGCAAAGCGGGATGTTTTCCGGCGTGATCTCGTGGATTTTCTTCTTCACCAGATAGGGGCGGTAATCGCCTGCGGGGCCGGCGCCGCTGCACGCCGTCAGTAAAAACGCCAGGGCGCCCAGTGCCAGAAAGATCCTCACGCGGCGATCTCCAGCAGGACGGGTGTGTGGTCGGAGGCTTTGTCCCAGCCGCGCGGTTCCCGGTCGATCGTGCAATCGATCAGCCTGTCGGCGATAGCGGGGGCGAGCAGGAAATGATCGATGCGGATGCCCTTGTTCTGCGGCCATGCGCCGGCCTGATAGTCCCAGAACGTGTATTGCTCCGGTTGCCGGTTATAAACGCGGAAGGCGTCGGTCAGGCCCAGATTCATGATCGCGCGGAAGGACTGGCGGCTTTCGATGCGGAACAGCGCGTCGTCGATCCAGGCGGCGGGGTCGTGGCAATCGCGTTCTTCCGGGATGATGTTGAAATCGCCGCCGATGATGAAGGGGATAGCGTCGCGGCGCAGTGCGGCAAGACGTGTGCGCAGCCGCGCGAGCCAGCCGAGTTTGTAGGAGAATTTTTCGCTGTCGACCGGGTTGCCGTTGGGAGCGTAGATGTTGATAAGGCGCACGCCGTTGTAATCGGATTCAAGGTAGCGGGCCTGTTCGTCGCTGTCGTCGCCGGGGAGCTTGTTCAGGATGGCGGTTGCCGTGCCTTTGGTCAGGAGGGCGACGCCGTTATAAGCTTTCTGGCCAACGAACAGGCTGTTGTAGCCGATTTTTTCGAAAGCCTGCGCGTCGTATTCAAGGCCCTTCAATTCCTGAATCATCAGGGCATCGGGCTGGTGCGCACCCAGCCAGGTGGCGACATGCCCGGCGCGGGCCTTGATCGAATTGACGTTCCAGATGGCGATTTTCATGGGAACTCCTTCATATTCAGGAGATTAACAAGGTCGTGGATTTTTACTATCCTGATATTTGTTGACATAACGGCTGCGATGCCTGTATCGATATTTCATGCTGAAAATGATCCATGATCTCGACAATATGCTGTATCCGGATTATCCGGATGCGTTTAATATTATGAATAGTGCTGCCGCTTTGGCGGCGGTGCATGATTGCCAGTTGCAAATCACGGTGGCCGAAGCCCGTAAGATGCTCGAGAAATCGATTGCCGAACGTCCGGGATGGCTGGATATTCTGGTCGAAAACGGCCTTGACGCTGACCGCTTCATGGAAGCTTATCACAAGCGTCTGGATCACAAAATTATCACGCCTTATCCCACGTTATCCCAGAAATTCAACGAACTGAACGGTCATGCCGATCATGTGGTGCTGACC
>CAKTCH010000100.1 GCA_934538895.1 uncultured Alphaproteobacteria bacterium | reverse complement strand
TTCCTGGATCTGTTTTATCAGGCGCTCGGCGTCTTTGTTGCTGATCGGGGACGGCTTGTTACCGGCGCCGAGGAAGCCCGTGACTTTCGGCGTGTCTTTAATCATATGCCAGACTTCGTCGGTCAGTTGCAGTTTCGCCAGCACGTAGCCGGGGAAGAACTTGCTGTCTTTTTCCTGCTTTTTGTTGTTTTTCACTTCCACGACTTTCTCGGTCGGGACCATGACTTCCTCGACCTTGTCCTCAAGGCCCTGCTTGCGGGCTTTTTCGTGGATGGCTTCGGCGACTTTTTCCTCGAAACCAGAGTAAACGTGGAGAACGTACCAACGCGCTGTTGCTGATGATGCCATGATATTTTTCCTTATCTTAAAGAATTACAAGCCGAGGATGCTGTTGACGCCGAACGCCAGTACCTGATCGGCGAGGAAGAGGAAGATGGCCGCCAGAACGACCATGATAAAGACGGCGATGGTGCTGGTGGTCAGTTCCTGACGCGAAGGCCATGTGACCTTTTGCATTTCAGCCCTGACCTGACGCACATAAGTGACCGGCGAAAATTTAGCCATGGAATTCCTCGACTTGTTAAATTCGTGTGTTCCGCCAAAGGTTCGTGTCTTGCGGTTTTTGCCGCCGGGTTCGAACCATATTGTCGGGAGATCGACCAGAGTTTTAGCGCAAGCGCCCGGCCTTGACCAGCAAAAAATGCGACGGTCAGGGCTGGATCTGGCAAAGGGCCTGATTCTCGCCGGGGCGGATGAACAGCGCCTTATTTTCATTCAGCCACAGGGTGGGGCCGTCGGGGCGGCTGAAACGTTCGCCGAAATCGGCATCGACGGCGGGCAACATGCCCTTATAAGCCGTGCGGCCTTCGTCGCTGTAGGTCACATCCATATGGCGGCGGCCCGGGCCGGGCTGGGCGCTCAGGAAGCTGCCGTCAGCGCAGGCATAGAGCACGGGCGGCCCGGCGATGACGCGGTCGACCGTGCCACAGCCAGCCAGAGTCAGGATCGCAAAAAGCGAAATAACGAGCGGCGTTTTCATGGTTTTCAGGTTTAAACCTGTTCGGGGCCATCGTCCAGCCCGGAACAGGGGGCTTTAATCATTATTAAAAATCAATAGCTTATAAAATACACGCCAAATAAACCGGTTATTTTATATTTATTATGTAAACATGCTATACTAAGGAGAGATAATCAAAAAATAAACCACAGAACAGATAGAGACAGATCATGCCAGACAAAACCCCCGGCGATTTTACAGCCCTTGATCCCCGCAACGGGATACCCGCCCATATGCCGCGTATCCTGACGCGCGAAGTTTTTTACAAGGGGCAAACCATCATCGAACAGGACGTTTCCGGCAACCGCGCCTTTTACATCGAGCGCGGCATGGTGGAGGTGCTGGTGCGCGACGGTCCTTACATGGTGCGGGTGGCGGTGCTGGGCGCGGGGGAGATATTCGGCGAGATGGCGCTGATCGAGCATAAGGACCGTTCGGCCACCGTGCGGGCGATTCAGGATACGACCGTGACCGTGATTACCAATGCCGAGCTGGACGAGAAGCTGAACAACGTTCATGACAAGGCCGTGCGGGCGCTGATCCGGGTTTTGCTGGCGCGGCTGCGCGGCGCGAACCGCGGGCAGATGCAGCATTACAAGAACCTTGCGGAGTTTCAGGACCGCATCGCCGGGCTGGTGGAAAAGGCCACGGACGGCGTGGAAGTAGCCAGGCGGGAGCAGTTCCGCAGCGAGGTGACGCCGCTGCTGACGCAGCTGGACAGATTGCTGGCGCAGTATCAGCGGTAGCCCGGAGAAGAGCTGGCGCGTTTCGTGCTGAACGCCGCCAGAATCAAGCGCGGAGGACTGTCAGGCGCCATATAAGGCGCGCGATGGATGAAAGGCACAGGTTCATCCACCCCTTCCCCCTTCATCAGGCATGAATGCCGCCAGATTGTGCCTACGGGGAAGATATAAATTTTCGAATGGGCTTTTTTCCGGAAGGTATCGCTTAAGCCATCGTCCTCTTTCGCCCTTCCCGTCTCCACGTCGTCGTAACATATCCACTCGGTACGCGGATTGTTATAGTTGCAGAGCAATTGATCGACGTAGGGGAGGCTTTTGCTGCCATCGGGATGGAAGTTAAAATCCGCATCCACGCCGTCACAAACCGGCCTTACGCGCAGTTTCACACGGCGACCGGGCTCTGCCGCGCGGATATTTTCCATGTCATGAAGAATAGCGTCGAGCGCGACCCGTTCATCACGGGGGATCGCGGGCCTGAGATTATACAGTTGCTTTTCTTCGGCCTCGCAATAGCCATGATCGATATAGATGCCGCCCAGACGTCTGGCCAAGGCATTGAAATCACCGTCGAGCCTGTCCCGCAGCAGGACGAGGCAGCTGTGATGCGCCCCATATTCCGTCGTCATCAGCGACCATACATCCCCGACACGCCTGACGCGCATTCTCGGCTGATCTATTTCGGAAGCATATTCGACCGGCATGATCCCCTTTTTATCCTTTGGGCGTTTGATGAAAGAAAAAAGTACGATATAATTAATTGTTATGTCAATATAATTTCTGGACTCCCCTCTCTAAAGCATCCCGGCGGCAATTTTCCGGAGTATCCATAAAAAACTTTACGATCCCCATTCTTCATGTCAATAATCGGTATCGGGACGATTTGTTGCTGAAACGAACGCCTCGCAGAGCCAGCCTTTCAACGAGCTCACACCAAACAGGGAATATGACCATGACATCCAGATTTAGAAAGCTGGCGGCGCGGCTGCTGGCAACGACATGTTTTGCGGGGCCGCTCAGCGCCGGGCCTCTGGTGGGGCCGCAACCGGCTTATGATTCGAGCTTTGTGCCAGCCCGTGTGGCGGACCTGTTCGACGATGCCGCGCAGCAATGCGGGCCGGTGACGGGCGGGGCCTTGAATCCGGCGATCGAGCAGCAGATTCAGGATTTCAGGCGGGTCATCAATCAGTCGCAAACCGGGCGCGACCTGATGGCGGCAGCCGCCGATTATGAAGAAGGCCAGCCCGCATGGATGTGTTTTTCCGATACCGGGAAGGCGCACGCGCGCTATTACCACAGGCGGGGCGTATTGCATTTAAGCCCGGGCAAGGCCCGCGACAAAATCGTCGGCGACGCCGCCCATGAATTGCGCCATCTGTTTCAGGAGAAGATGGGCCTGTTCGCCATCGATGCTGCAACGGACGCCGACCGCATCCATGCGGAATATGCCGGAGAAGCCGACGCCGAGGCGACAGCGGCGCTGGTGTTGTGGGAGTTGAAGGAAGCCGGGATCGCCGGGCCGTGGTCGTATCATAACGACCATGTTTATTATGACGCGGAATCCATTTGCTATGCGCATATTTCCACCAGCTTCAAACACGCTATCGATAATGGGGCGGATGCGCCGGTAGCCGCGCAGCACGCCTTTCGCGCGTGGTACCGCGACCGCGATCTGCTGAAATATTACAAGAACGCCTTGCTGAAAAAGATCAGGCCTGCCCCGGACTCATCCGCCGCGCCGCAGCAGCCGGCAACACCGCCCGCAACGGCCACGCCGCTACCCAGCCATTGCGACGTGCCCGACCCCGAACGCAGAAAGCGCCATTACGAGCTGCCCACGGATGAGGCGGCGCGCGCGATCGAGGGCGGGGTGGGCCTGCTTCCTTCCTACCACACTAATTTCATCGAGCTGGGCGGCGGATTGAAAGCGATATTGCAGGGGCCGTGAATCTTTCTGGCAAAGAAAAAGGCCGCTGCGAAGCGGCCTTTTTTCTTTATGCTTTCCAGCGCAATACCGGTTCGCGCGCGGCTTTGGTTTCGTCGAGGCGGCGGCGGGGGGCGGAGAGCGGGTAGTTGTGGAATTTATCGCCGTCGCCCGCTTTTACGTCGGCTGCTACGGATTTCATCACGGTGATGAAACGGTCCATCGCTTCCCTGCTTTCGGTTTCGGTCGGTTCGATCAGCATCGCGCCGGACACGACCAGCGGGAAGAACGTGGTCATCGGGTGCATACCGTGTTCGATCAGCGTTTTGGCGATATCGAGCGTGGTGACGCCGGATTCCTTTTGCAGCTTGTCGGTCAGCAGGCATTCATGCATACAGGGGCCGTCGAAGGGAACGTAGAAATCGTCCTTGAGCTGGCTGAGGATATAGTTGGCGTTGAGCACCGCGTCTTCCGCCACCTGCCTGAGGCCGTCGGCGCCGTGCGAAAGGATATAGGTCAGCGCGCGGATATGCATCCCGAACTGGCCCTGGAAGCCCTTGAGGCGGCCCATGGAGGTTGGACGTTCGTTGTCGTCTTCGAGATGATAGACGTAAGGCTCCTCGCCTTCCGCACCCGCGCGGACGACGACCGGCGTCGGCAAATAGGGGCGCAGTTTTTCATGCACGCAGATAGGGCCGGAGCCGGGGCCGCCGCCGCCATGCGGGGTCGAGAAGGTTTTATGCAGGTTGATATGCATGACGTCGACGCCAAAATCGGCGGGGCGCACCTTGCCGACCAGCGCGTTGAAGTTGGCGCCGTCGCAGTAGAAGTAACCGCCCGCTTCGCGCAACAGGGCCGCGCATTCGATGATATCGGTTTCGAACAGGCCGCAGGTATTGGGATTGGTGACCATCATGCCCGCGACGTCTTTGCCATCGCCCAAAGCTTCCTTGAAAGCTTCGACAGTGACGCGGCCCCCTTCCTTGGTGGGGATCACGCGCAGCGTGTAATCGCACATGGCCGCCGTGGCCGGGTTGGTGCCGTGGGCCGAGTCAGGGACCAGAATGACTTTGCGGTGGCCCTGCCCGTTCATTTCATGGGCGCGGCGGATGGTCATGAGGCCCGCGAGTTCGCCGTGCGCGCCCGCCGCCGGGGTCAGGCATATGCCGGGCAGGCCGGTGAGTTCGCCGAGGATCTCCTGAAGTTCGTACATGGCGCGCAGAGCGCCCTGCACGGTTGATTCAGGCTGCATCGGGTGGATGCCGCCGAAGCCCGGCAGGCGCGCGATCTTTTCGTTGAGTCGCGGGTTATGCTTCATCGTGCAGGAGCCGAGCGGGAAGAAACCGTGATCGATGGAAAAATTCCTGGTCGAAAGGCGCACGAAGTGGCGCAGCACCTGCGGTTCGGACAGCTGCGGCAGGCCGACCTTATCACGCGCGGGCTGGCCCGTACGCAATTTCGTGCCTTTGGGCGCGGGCAGATCGACGCCGGGGTGGTCGCCGTAGCCCTTTTCCCAGAGCAGGTTTTCCTCGTAATTCAGGCCGCGGGTTTGATCCATGATATCCATATCGTTCTTTTCCCTTACGGATTCGATTTTTCTTTCAGCAACCATTACAGCACCTCTTTCAGCGCGTCGGCGAAGGCTTTGATATGTTCGTCGGTGGTCATTTCGGTGGCGGCGACAAGGAGTTTGTTACCGTCGAGGGGCAGGCCCGCGACGATGCCCCGGCGCGCGAGTTCATCGACGACCGGTTTGGAAGGCTTGCCGAGGTCGATGACGAATTCGTTGAAGAAATTCTTGTTTTCGATTTTCAGGCCTGCCTTTGCGAGCGCGTCGGCGAGGTCGCAGGCGCGTTCGTGGTTGAGGGTGGCGAGCTGTTTGAAACCGCCCTCGCCCAGCAAGGCCATGTGGACGGTGAAGGCGAGCGCCATCAGGCCCTGATTGGTACAGATGTTCGAGGTCGCTTTTTCGCGGCGGATATGTTGTTCGCGGGTATTGAGCGTCAGCACGAAACCGCGCTTGCCGTCGGCATCGACCGTCATGCCGCAGAGGCGGCCCGGCATCTGGCGCAGGAATTTTTCTTTGGTCGCGAAGAAACCGAGGTGCGGACCGCCGTAGGACATGGCGACGCCGACGGATTGCGCCTCGCCGCAGACGATGTCGGCCTCTACCGGCGCGGGCAGCAGGCCGAGGGAGAGGATTTCATTGACGACCACCACCAGCAGCGCGCCGGTTTCGTCGCAGAGCCTGCGCCAGTCGGCGAGCGCGTGCGGGGTGCCGTGGAAATCGGGAGTCTGGATGATGACGCAGGCGGTTTCGGCATCGGGTTCGCCTTCGGTCAGCGATGCGC
>CAKTCH010000099.1 GCA_934538895.1 uncultured Alphaproteobacteria bacterium | reverse complement strand
GGTTACAGCGCCAGACTCGATGAGCTGCGCGTGATGCGCGACGACAGCCGCCGCCTGATCGCCGCGCTGCAAAGCCGTTACCAGCAGATGACGGATATCGACTCCCTCAAGATTTCCTACAACAACATTCTGGGCTATTTCATCGAAGTCCCCGCCAAACGCGCCGATAAATTGCTGGTACGCAAAGGCGAGGAAAACAACGCCGACAATCCTTTCATCCACCGCCAGACCATGGCCAACGCCATGCGCTTCACCACGCCGGAACTGGCGGAGCTGGAACGCGATATCGCCAGCGCCAGCGACAAGGCGATCGGCATCGAACGCGAGCTTTTCCGTCAGATGGTCGATGAAGTATCGCGCCTGTCCGAGGAAGTCGGCAGCCATGCCCGCGCCGTCGCCGCGCTGGACGTCGCAACGGCCTTCGCGGCGCTGGCCGTTGACCAGAATTATGTGCGTCCTGTTATCGATGACAGTCTGGCCTTCGATATCAAAGGCGGACGCCACCCGGTCGTGGAGCAGGTCCTGCGCAAAAACAGCGGCAATGAATTCGTGCCCAATGATTGCGACCTCGGCAAACAGCAGCGCCTGTGGCTATTGACCGGCCCGAACATGGCGGGTAAATCGACCTTCCTGCGCCAGAATGCCTTGATCGTTTTACTGGCGCAAACGGGCGCTTATGTGCCCGCGGATACCGCGCATATCGGGTTGGTGGATCGTCTGTTCAGCCGCGTCGGCGCTTCCGACGATCTCGCACGCGGGCGCTCGACTTTCATGGTGGAGATGGTCGAAACCGCCACCATCCTCAATCAGGCGACGGAACGCTCGCTCGTCATCCTCGATGAAATCGGGCGCGGCACGGCCACGTTCGACGGCCTTTCCATTGCCTGGGCCTGCGTGGAATATCTTCATGAAACCAGCAAATGCCGTTCGTTATTTGCCACGCATTATCATGAGCTGACGGCATTACAGGCAAAACTGCCCGCCCTTTCCTGCCATTCGATGCAGGTCAGGGAATGGAAGGGGGAGATCGTTTTCCTGCACGCCGTCGGCGCAGGCGCTGCCGACCGTTCTTACGGCATTCATGTGGCGCGCCTGGCGGGCTTGCCCGGCGCCGTCATAGCGCGTGCTGAAACCGTTCTGAAAACACTGGAAAAAGGCGAGCATACAGCCACGGTCACTAAACTGGCGGACGATCTGCCGCTCTTCACTGCCAAGGCCCCCGAGGTGCCGCAACCCTCCGCGCTGGAAAGCCGCCTGAAAGATATCCAGCCCGATTCCTTAAGCCCGCGTGAAGCGCTTGACGTTCTTTACGAACTTAAAAAAATGGCGGCATCCTGATAAATCGTATGACAACGACAGCCCTGCAATCCGCCCCCGCACCCGACCCGGCCACGATTTTGAAAACCGTGTTCGGTTACGATTCCTTCCGCGGAGAGCAGGCGGCAGTGATCGATACCGTCATGCGCGGCGAAAGCTGCCTGA
Source organism: uncultured Alphaproteobacteria bacterium (assembly GCA_934538895.1). Lineage (GTDB taxonomy): Bacteria > Pseudomonadota > Alphaproteobacteria > Micavibrionales > Micavibrionaceae > Micavibrio_C. The sequence continues at coordinate 4,629 of CAKTCH010000099.1, read as the reverse complement.
CCCTGATGCCTACAGGTGCGGGTAAATCCCTTTGTTATCAAATTCCGGCACTATGCCGCCCCGGCGTGGGCATCGTCGTGTCGCCGCTCATCGCCCTGATGCAGGATCAGGTCGGCGCCCTGCGCGAACTCGGCATCCACGCGGCGGCGCTGAATTCGGCGCTTGACTGGCACGCGGCGCAGGACGTAACCGCCGCGCTGGAAGCGGGAAACATCGATCTTCTCTATGTCGCGCCCGAACGCCTGATGACCGAAGGCGGTCTGGCCCTGCTCGACCGCATGGATATTGCCCTCTTCGCCATTGATGAGGCCCATTGCGTATCGCAATGGGGGCATGATTTCAGGCCGGAATACCGGATGCTTTCGGCCTTGCGCGCACGATATCCCGATACCCCCTGCATCGCCGTGACCGCCACGGCGGATGAACCGACGCGCCGCGACATCATGGCGCATCTGGCGCTGGAAAAAATCTTCGTCGCCGGGTTCGATCGCCCCAATATACGCTATGACGTAGCCGTCAAGGATAATCCGCGCAAGCAATTGAAAGACTTCCTCAGCGCGCGCCCGCAAGGGGAAAGCGGCATAATCTACTGCCTGTCGCGGCGCAAGGTCGATGAAACCGCCGCATGGCTGTGCGGTCAAGGTTACGAAGCCCTGCCCTACCACGCCGGCATGAACGCCGAAACGCGCGCGCGCAATCAGGAATGTTTCATCCACGAAGAAGGCATCATCATCGTCGCCACCATCGCCTTCGGCATGGGTATCAACAAACCCGATGTGCGCTTCGTCGTGCATACCGACCTACCCTCGAATATCGAAGCCTACTATCAGGAAACGGGTCGCGCCGGGCGTGACGGCCTGCCCGCCGTCGCCTTCATGCTCTACGGCCTTCAGGATGTCGCCCTGCGCCGCCAGATGATCGAAAACGGCGACACGCCGCCGGAGCAAAAACGCGTGGAACATCACAAGCTCACGGCATTGCTCGGCTATTGCGAAGCCGCGCAATGCCGGCGGCAGGTACTGCTGCAATATTTCGGCGACGACGGCACGACATGCGGGAACTGCGATACCTGCGCCACGCCGCCGGAAGCCATCGACGGCACGATCCCCGCACAGAAAATCATCTCCTGCATCCACCGCACGGGGCATATCTTCGGCGGCAAGCATATCATCGACGTGCTGACCGCCACGCCGACTCCGCAAACCGACAAGCACGGCCATGACCGCGTCAGTACCTGGGGCATCGGCAACGATCACGACCGCCGCGTATGGGAAAGTTTTATCCGCCAGATGGTGGCGGCCAATCTTCTCCGCGTCGATCTTGAGGGCCATGGCGGCCTGAAGATCACCGAAGGCGGCGCGACATTTATCAAAAATCGTGAAACGATCAATCTGCGCCTGCCGCGCAAAACCGCCGCGGTCGGCAACGGGCGGCGCGGCGCCCCCGCCGATAAGATACTGCTGGCCCCGGAAGAACAAGCCCTGTTCGACGATCTGAAAGCCCTGCGCCTGCGTCTGGCCAAGGAGCAAAACCTGCCCCCCTATGTGATCTTCCATGACAAAACCCTGATAGCCATGGCGACGCAGCGCCCTTTATATAAAGACTCCCTCGCCCAGATCCCCGGCGTGGGCCAGTCGAAACTGGACAAATACGGCACGATTTTCCTAGACGCCATCGCCACTTATACAAACGCCGCCGCCAAATAGTTAAAACAGCGTCGAAGGCCAGCCCCCTCCTCTGTCTTTTCACTTGAAATAAAGCGCTTCCATCCTTATAAATCCAGAATCCACGGGCAGGTGGCAGAGCGGTTGAATGCGCTAGTCTCGAAAATTAGTATGGGTGCAAACCCATCGAGGGTTCGAATCCCTCCCTGCCCGCCATTCAGTCTCAGGGAATCGTAACTCCTGAGAATTAAGCCCAAAAGCCCCGGCGTTCCGCGCGGTTCCGGGGATTACCCCGACAAACACAGCACTGAGAATGCCCCGATTGAGGGCAACTCTCCCGTTTTTCTCAGATCCGCAATTTCGAGTTAGGTTTGGCGATATAACCAGCCTTATTCCGGCTGCCGTAATCAGGCGACTTCGAGCGTCTTGTTGATGTATTTGAGAATGTGCGTGGCCGACACCCCTTCGCGAGCGGCGATTTTCTGAAGGGGCATGCCGCGAAAATGCTCATCCCGCCAGATGATACCCTGTACCCATGCACGGATCTCCGGTTCAGGCCGGTCGAAAGGATCAGCCTTATTCCTGGCCTTATGGGCCGGTTGCAAAATAAGCGTTCCTGTTTTTGCCCGGCCAGTGACGAAGGGAACCTCCAGATCGTGCCGGTTCAAGGGTGGCTCAGGCAAAGAGACCCTATATTTTTCTAAAAGTTCCTTTTGCAGGGCGTGAGTATTGATACGGATCACGATCTGCCGTTCCTGAACAACAATCCTGGCTCCCAAAGCGGGCATAATATCTCGCCCGTCGAATGTCTGGTCAGCGATGTGCCGGAGATTTTCATCTTCACGGTCGAGTACAAAAATTTCAGACAGGCTGGCTTCTTGGAAAACGCCTTCAACCGCCCTGCAAACCAGATCCTCTACTTCCTGTGCAGGCAACCTGGCAATAATGCCTTTCGGGTGATCGCGGTACTGAAGAAGGTTCTGGCTAATGTAATAACGGTATTGTTTTCCTCGCTTCACCGTATAAGTCGGGCTGTAAGGATTTCCATCCGGATCGAACAGCAGCCCTTTTAACAAATCTGATTCCGGCGTCTTTTTCTGCCCACGCGGTTGCGCGGCGTTCTCCGCCAGCTTTACCTGAACCTTGTCCCACAGATCACGATCCACGATTGCATCATGCTGTCCGTCATAGATTTTTCCTTTATGCGCGATCTGACCGATATAGATGGGATTTTTCAGGATTTTATAAAGAATGCCTCGGCTGAAAGATGCCTGTTCGTGTGTGATGCCTTTTTTCGATGTCCATGTGCGCGTGGTGACCTTCTGGTGGTCTAATTCGGTCTTCAGTTTTGCCACACAGCCCCAGTGCCAGTACCGCTCGAAGATATGCCGTATCGTCGGCGCATATTCCGCATCAGGAATAAGTTTGCGTTCCTCCGTCTTGTATCCGATCGGCGGAACACCGCCCATCCACATCCCCTTTTTCTTGCTGGCGGCTATTTTGTCCCGGATGCGCTCACCCGTGACTTCACGCTCGAACTGCGCGAAGGATAGAAGCACATTCAGGGTCAGTCGCCCCATGGACGTCGTCGTGTTAAAGGATTGTGTGACGCTGACGAAGGTAACGCCATATTTATCAAAGGTCTCAACCAGCTTGGCAAAATCCATCAGCGACCGGGTCAGGCGGTCGATTTTATACACGACCACGATATGAATTTTTCCGGCTTCGATGTCGGCCAGAAGTTGCTTCAATCCTGGACGGTCCATGTTGCCGCCGGAAAATCCGCCATCGTCATAACGGGCTTTAAGCGCCTGCCACCCTTCCGCTTTTTGGCTGGCGATATAGGCGGCGCAAGCCTCATGCTGGGCATCAAGGCTGTTGAACTCCATGTCCAGCCCTTCTTCTGAGGATTTGCGGGTATAGATGGCGCAATTGCGGGCTGGTGATTTCATGCTGCCTGCCGTTTCGAGGAGTCTGTTGATTTCTTAAGGCCAAAGAACACCCACCCGTTCCAGCGTGTGCCGGTGATCGTGGCGGCGACTTCAGACAGGCTGTTAAACATCCGCCCCTGATAGTCAAACCCCTTTTCCTTGACGATGACGCCGTGCCGCTGTCCTTTCCATGTCCGCACCAGCCGCGTTCCGGGCTTGATAGTAACTTCTTTCATGCTTGGCATCGGAGCGCGTTTATAGGCGCGGACAAGGCCATCCAGCCGTTTCTGCTGCTCCGGCGTCAGGCCGCATCCTGCCTGTTCCTGCAGTTTAAAAACCAGGCTTTTCTCAAGCATGGTGCGGCTGATTTTCGGCGGCGGCAGCAGCCCCCACATCTTCGCCCACCGTTGTCGTAATTCTGACAGGGGTAATCCTGAAACTTCGGTTTTAAAATCATGCATGGCAGCCTCCTTGGTCACCATGCACGCTTCCTTTGGGGAGGAAGTCCAGTCAATTCAAAGAATTCACTGGATGTCTCGCGGCATAATGCTAATCTGCCCGTGGATCTGCACTGGCAGGTCCGGGGCTTAAGAACCCCTGTATTACCGGTGACGTGTCCGTCATCACGTCGCTTCTCGGCTTATGGCCGGGAGGCGACGGCGTATGTCCAAAGCCTCACGGTTTAAAGGCCGTCGCGGTCGTGTAATACCGGCTTCTTAACTCCCGGCCACCAAGGAGAGATCCTTGGTGGTTTTGGCTTTTAAGGCTCGGGAGCTGGTTTGGACGATTGTCGGCAGGAACAGGAACACAAGAACGGACAGCCCTCTGTCCGGATTGCCCTCTGGAATATCGCCTGGCGCCGCCCTGATAGTGCTGCTGGCAAAACCATCCTGAAGCACATCACCGATCAGAATCCGGATATCATCTGCATAACCGAAGGGTATGAAGGTTTTCTGCCTGCATCAGGACATACCATCACATCCAACCCAGATTATGGCTACCCAATAAAGACGGGGCGCCGTAAAGTCATGCTC